>JAQCHR010000034.1 GCA_027619655.1 Pseudomonadota bacterium | reverse complement strand
CACCGGCGCCAGCGTGAACCGGGTCAGCAGCGAGGTGGAATTGTCCACCACCTGGATCAGGCTGGCGAAACTGCCGCCCAGCACCAGCGTACCGATGATATTGGTGGCGATGAAGGTCCAGGCGACGGGAACGCCCAGCGCCATCATCACAATCACCGGTCCCAGCAGGAGCAATACGGCCCAGTACCATTCCATGGATCAGACGCTTTCCCGCGCTTCGGTACGGTCGCTGTACAGGGTGCCAGAGCCGCATAACAGGCGGAAGAATTCCACGGCGACCATGGCGAAGGAAAGCGGCAGCGGCGCATAAAGCGCCCAGAGCGGCATGTCGACGCCGCGTTCGTCGAAGATACCGGTCTCGATGGCCTCCAGCAGCAGTTGCGCGGAGAAGCCGGCAAAGATCAGCGAGGTGACGGTGCAGCCGGCATAGACGATTTTCTCTACGATCACGCGGATCCGTCGCGGCAGCCGGATGATCAGCGCGTCGATATAGACATGCTTCTTTTCGCGCAGCAGGTAGGGCGCCATCAGCATGGCGATATACAGCAGCCCGTATTCGATGAACGCCAGCGTGAAGGCCGGCGGCGAATGGTTGAGGGTGCGGATCGTCACATCCACCACGATCAGGATGAACATGCCCAGGACAATGGCGCCGGCCAGCCAGACCAGCGCCATCGTCATGGTGTCATAAACCGCCAGAAGGCGTTTCACTGCGGCCGCTTTCGTAAGGATGATCCGTCCTATTCCTCGCGGTACAGCTTGGCGCGCAGGACGGCGGTTTCTTCGGCGCCAAGCTTTTCGGCGACCCGGTCCCACATGCTGTCATAGGCGGCCTTCAGGTAGTTCTTGCGGGCTTCGCCGGTCAGTTCGAAGATCTTCACACCCTGTTTCTTGACCGTTTCCGTATCGGCCAATGCGGCGTCCTGCATGTCCCTGATCGCCGCCGCTTCGTATGTTGCGGCGGTATCGGCCAGGATTTGCTGCGCATCCGCCGGCAGCTTGTCCCAGAAATCATGGTTCACGAGAACCAGGTTGGCGAGGTGATAGAAGGCCGGTTCGATCCGGTATTTCGTCACTTCCGCCAGGCCCATCGCGCCCAGGCCGACGGTCGGCCAGCCGAAGCCATCGACAAGGCCGCGCTGCAAACCGGTATAGACCTCGCCCGCGGGCATCTGCACAGCGGTCGCGCCCAGCGCGTTCAGCAGCGGCCGGTAGGCGCCGGTGGCCCGCATCTTAAATCCGGTCATGTCCAGCCTGCCGTCCTTTACCACCGGTTCCCTGGTCGTATACAGGTAGAACTGCGCCTCCGTTTCGGCCCAGGCGAGGATTCTGGCGTTCAGCTTTTCCTTCCAGGCTTTCTGGATGATATCGAACCCGCCATTGGCGCGCACTTCGGTCGGCGTCATGTTCGTCGCCATCAGCGCCTGGCTCTGCGGTGTGATGCCCGCGTGATAAGCTGCCGGTGAATGCAGCATGTCGATGACGCCGCGCTGCAACGCGGGCGCCGCCTTGTCCACCGGGGTGACTTCCGGGCCACCGATATACCTGATCTGCACGACGCCCTTGCCGGCCGCGTTCAGCGGAGCCACGAAGAGTTCTAGGAAACTCCTGGAGAGGTCATGCTTGGCGGGCAGCGCGGTCTGGGCGCGGATGGTGACTTCGGCTGCCTGCGGGGTGACGGAAAAGGTCGCGGCCACGGCCAGGCCGGCGGCGAGCAGCGGCAGTTTATATCGGGTACGCATTTTGGGGGTCCTCCCGGTTCACGATGTTATGAATGCGATCATTGCCGCTGCGGTTCGGCGAAATCGAGGTCGCACCATTCCTCCCAGAGTTTCGCCAATGCCGCGTAATCCAGTTCCGCCAGCCCCTGCTGCGCCGCGATTTCATACGGCGTATGGGCGGCGGCAGTGGCGAACAGCGGTACGCCGTAGTCCTGCGCGGTTTCCAGCGCCAGCATCGAATCCTTGCGGGCATTGCCGACGGACATGCCGCCCGCGTAATCGCCCTTCATCATACGGTCGCGCATCCGGTGCTGCAGCGGGCGCATCACGCCGTCCGGACGGCCGAGGATTTCGACCATCTTGTCCATCGGGATTTCCAGCTTCTTCGCCATCGCGCCGGCCTCGATCAGCACGACCATCAGCGCATGCATGACGCCGTTGTTGACCACCTTGGCGCCGCTGCCCGCGCCCACGGGGCCGAGATAATGAATCTGCCCCGCGAGCAGGTCGAGAACCGGTTTCGCGGTTTCGAAATCAGCCTGCGACCCGCCGACCAGGAAGGTCACCGCCGCGTCGGCCATGCTCTGCACCCCGCCCGCAACAGCCGCGTCGATGAAACCGATGCCGGATTCGGCGCAGGCGGCGGCCAGTTCGCGCGCGAATTTGGGCGTGATCGTGCTGGTTTCGATGACGATCGCCGGCTTGCTGGCCACGTCGCGGATTTCCGCGACGACCTGCCGGGAAAATTCGGGACGCGGCAGGCTGAGCAATACGGCGTCGGCGCGGTTCGCCACGTCGGCCGGCGATTCCGCCCAGTCGAGCGCGATATCCGCCAGCGCCGTGCGCCGGGCCGGGTCCGTATCGTACCCGACCAGCGCCACCTTGCCCGCAAGCCCCCGGGCAAGCGCACCGCCCGCATTGCCCAATCCGATAATTCCGACCGTCTGCATGGTATCATTCCTTTTTTATGTGTTCCGCCGCAGCCTAGCGCGTCAGGCCAAGGCATGGGAGGGCGGAAACGCCGCTTTTCTCCGGCTGTTGTTCCGTGGCACAGTTTACCCAAGCGCCCGGTTACAGAAAGGCAGCATCATATGACGCAGGATATTCCGGTAATCGATCTCGCACCGTTCCGCGAGGGCGGTGCGGCGGGCAGGCAGCGCGTCGCGGCGCAGGTCGCCGAAGCTTGGGAGACGCTCGGTTTCCTGGTCGTGTCAGGCCATGGCATTGCCCCGGCGGAAGGCGCGGATCTGCATGCGGCGGCGCTGGAGTTCTTCGACCTGCCGCTGGATGAAAAGCTCAAGGTGCGCCGCCCACGCAACGACCAGAATCGCGGCTATATCCCGTATGGCGAGGAAACGCTGGCGCGGATGCACGGCAATGTCACGCCGCCGGATTTCAAGGAAGTCTTCGCCATCGGCCCCGATGACGTGCCCGACGATCCGTATTTCACCGGGCCGCTGGCCTATCCCGACTTCGCGCCGAACCTGTGGCCAGCCGGACAGGATGCGCTGAAGGCGCGGATGAAAACCTATTACGGCTCGATGACGGCCCTGGCGCGGCTGCTGGCCCGGATTTACGCCTGCGCGCTGGACCTGCCCGAAGGGTTCTTCGCCGACCGGCTGGACCGCCATTCCTGCCAGTTGCGGCTGCTGCATTATCCTGCACCTGAAGGGGAGCTGGCGCCGGGACAGTTGCGTTGCGGCGCGCATTCCGACCTGGGCCTGACGACGATCCTGCGCAACGAGGCCGCGCCGGGCGGGCTGGAAGTGCGGACCCCGGGCGGTGACTGGGTCGCGGCGCCCGCAATCCCCGATACCTATATCGTCAATCTGGGCGACCTGATGATGCGCTGGAGCAACGACCGATGGCGATCGACGGCGCATCGCGTCGCGGTGCCGCCCGCCGACCAGCGTGCGCGCAGCCGCCGGCTGTCGATCGGGTTCTTCGTCGTGCCCGAATACGACGCCATGGTGGAGTGCATCACCGCGAAGGGTGGCGCCGTGGCGAAATACCCGCCGATCACGGTGCGCGATTACCGGACAAACCGGTTTGCGGCAGGCGCGGGTGTGCAGGCGGCGGAGTAGCGCCGTACGTAACCGCCTTCGACCTGTCGTGCCGACGCACGCTATTCGTGGCGCCGGGGAACAGGTGTTTCAAATAGAACGGCGCCAGAACCGGGTTGTGCGTCTCCACCGGGGTCGCTACGGTTCCCAATCTGTCGGGGCAGGCGAAAACCGGTGTTTCGATAAGAATCATAATATCAAAAGACTAGGGGGATATTCTCATGACGGACAGCAACGAGCTCAACGGCGGTCAGGTGATCATCGACTATCTGATCCGCGAGGATGTGCCCTATGTTTTCGGGTTGTGCGGACATGGCAATATCGGGCTGATCGATGCGATGTATGAGCGGTCGGACGATATCAAGACCATCTCCGTCCATCATGAAAGCGTCTCCGGCTTCATGGCCGATGTCTATTACCGGGTCTCCGGCAAGGCGACCGCGACCTTCACGTCCTGCGGTCCCGGCTCCGCGAACATGCCGATCTGCCTCGCCAATGCCTTCTTCGATTCCGTGCCCTTCCTGGCGATCACGGGCAACGTGCCGACCAGTCAGTTCGGCCGCGGCGCTTTCCAGGAAACCTATCGCCATTACCAGGCCGATTTTCCCTCCACGGTGCAGGCTTATTGCAAGCGCGTCTATCAGCCGACCCGGGGCGAGCAGGTGCCGCTGATGATGCGGCAGGCCTGGAAGACCATGGTCACCGGCCGCCCGGGCCCGGTCGTGCTGGACGTGCCCTTCGATATCTTCAAGGAATCTGCCGCCGAGGAAACCCCGGATCCGAAGGAATGGAGCGCCAATATTTCCTGCCGCTGCGGCGCCGACCCCGAAGGCGTGGAGAAAGCGGTCGACATGCTGCTTTCCGCCGAGAAACCGGTGATCGTCGTGGGGCAGGGGGTGCGCTATGGCGGCGCCGCCGGGGAACTGAAGGCACTTGCCGAACGGCTGCAGATTCCCGTCGCTTCCTCGGCCAGCGGCCTTGGCGCGCTGCCGGTGGAACATTCGCTGTCGCTGGGCCTTGTCCAGCGCGGGGGCACCTACCAGGCGAACCATTCCTGCCGCCAGGCCGATGTGCTGCTGGCGCTTGGCGTGCGGTTCGACGACCGGACGTCCAGCTCCTGGATCCAGGGTTATTCCTTCACCATCCCGCCGACGAAGCTGATCCATGTGGATATCGACCCGGAGGAAATCGGCCGCAACTATCCGGTGGCACTGGGGCTGATGGCCGACGTACGCACCTTCCTGCGCCAGATTCTGGCGGAGCTCGACCGGCGTGGCTATTCCGGCGGCCCGACCCCGGTGAGCCGCAAATGGCTGGCGGAGATTGATACCTACCGCGCCAAGTGGGACGCCTTCGTCGCGCCGGGCTTTACCGACGATTCATCGCCCATCAACCCGCAGCGCGCGGCGGTGGAAATCGACAAGGCGCTGCCGGAGGACGCGATCCTGGTCAGCGATATCGGGGTGCATCACAACTGGCTGCTGCAGTTCTGCAAGCCGACCCGGCCGGATTCGCTGATCGGCTCCATGGGCTACGGCCCGATGGGCTTCGGTGTCGCGGGCGTGCTGGGGGCGAAACTGGCGGCGCCCGACCGGCCCTGCGTTTCGGTCTGCGGCGATGGCGCGTTCTTCATGCATGCGAACGTGTTGGGCACGGCGGTGGAATACAATATCCCGGCTGTCTGGGTCGTGTGGAACAACTACGCCTATGGCTCGATCCGGGGGCTGCAGCGCAGCTATCTGGAAAGCCGCGAACTGGCGACCGATTTCCACCACCCGGCAACCGGAAAGCCCTACAACCCGGACTTCGCCGCCATGGCGCGGTCGGCGGGGGTCGAGGGTGTCAGCATCGACCGGGCGGGCGATCTGGGTGATGCGATCCAGGCCGCGATAGCCGCCAACAGGCCTTTCCTGATCGACGCCAATATCAGCGGAGACCTGAACCCGCCGGGCGCGGGCGTCTGGGAGCTTCCGGGGCTTGGCGTCAACAGGCCGGCCATCGGCGAACGCTACGTGCCGAAATAGGCCAGGCTGCATGACGATGCCACTCACTCGCCGGAACATGTTCTTCCACGACGTGGACCTTGAAACGGGGGTGGTAACCCGCGGCGACGGCAATAGCGGGATTTCCGTGAAGGTGCTGTCCAGCGACCTCGACACCGTGGCCAAACGGGGCCGGCGCACGCGGATCCTGCGCATGGCGCCGGGATCCCAAACCCCGGAAGCCCATGCGCATGACTACTGGGAAGAAATCTACATGCTGGAAGGCGAAATGATCGTGCAGGACGGGACCGACGGCGAAAAACGCGTTGCCGCCGGGTCCTATGCGGCCCGCGAACCGGGCGTGATGCATGGTCCGGTGCGCAGCGATGTCGGCTGCCTGATGATCGATTTCTGCTGGTATCCCGACGAAGACGGCGGGTGATGCCGTCTCAGTACGCCGAGATACCGCCTTCCGCCGGGATGATCGCGGCGTTTACCATGCGGCTTTCATCCGACGCCAGGAACAGCGCGATATTGGCGATGTCCTCGGGTTCGCCGACGCCGAACGGGTAGCTCATGAAGGTTTCGGTGCTGCCGCCGCGCGGTGCGTTGTGGCCGCCTTTGCCGGGAAAGCGGCTCTTGATCCGGTCGGTCTTGATCAGCCCGGGGCAGATCGCGTTGACGCGGATGCCATCCTTCGAATAGCTGCCCGCGAGGCTGCGGGTCAGGGAGATGATCGCCCCCTTGGCCGAAACATAGATCTGTGCGGGATGATTGCCGCGCAGCGCCACCACCGACGACATGTTGATGATGCTGCCGCCGCCGCTCGCCTGCAGTTTGGGAATGCCGTGGCGGCAGCACAGGAAGGGGCCCTTGAGGTCGAGCGACATCGTCCGGTCCCAGACGGCCATGTCGACATCGGTGACGGTCGTATCCTCGACGACGGAGCCGCCGGCGCAGTTATGCAGGATATCGATCCGCCCGAATGTCTTGTAGGCGAAGTCCATGACCGACTTGACGCTGGCTTCGTCGGTGACGTCGGTGTGGTGGAAGACGGCGTTCTCACCGGCTTCCGCCGCGCTGGACCGGCCCAGTTCATCGTTGATTTCCGCAACCACGACCCTGGCGCCTTCGCGCGTGAATATCTTCGTGGCGGCACGGGCAATGCCCGACCCCGCGCCGGTAATGACCGCGACCTTGCCGTCCAGGCGTCCCATGATGCGTTCCTCCCCCGTGTTGGTTTTGAATATCTGAACAGGTGGCCGTGCCCGGTGCAAGCCGGCCGGATAATTTGACATCGGGACGGTGCGGGTTTTCTATTCGGATCACCACAGCCGTCGAGGGAGAAAAGGCCATGTCCGTTCATCTGGTATCCAGGGGAAAATCCGTTCGCGACCAGGTCAGTCCGGAGGAATGGCAGGCGCGGGTCGAACTGGCCGCGGGGCACCGGGTGCTGGCGCATTACGGGGTCAACGACATGACCTATAACCATTTCGGGCTGCGCGTGCCGGGCGAGCCGGATCACATGCTGATCAAGCGCACCGACTGGATGTTTGCCGAAGTTACCGCCTCGTCCTTCCTGAAGGTCGATTTCGACGGCAAGGTGATCCTCGATACCGATGTGAAACAGATCAAGGGCGGGGCGCTGATCATCCATGCCGGCCTGCTGAAGGCGCGGCCGGACCTGAACGCGACGCTGCACACCCATACGATTGCCGGGATGGGCGTTGCCGCGCACAAGTTCGGGCTGCTGCCGATTACCCAGCACGCCATGCGGTTCTGGGGCGAGTTGAAGTACCATGAATTCGAAGGCTTCGAATTCGACCACGACATGACGCCGAAGCTGCTGCGTGACCTGGAGGGCGGCAACCTGATGATGCTGCGCAATCACGGCGTGCTGGTCTGCGGCGAAAGCGTCGCCGAATGCGTCGTCAACCATCACTGGCTGGAAATGGCCTGCCAGGGCCAGATCGCGGCCCTGTCCGCGGGCGAGGGCAATTACCTTGTACCGGACAAGGCCGCCTGCGATTACGCCCACAGCCAGTTCACGGATGGTGGCAATTTCCTGAAGGGCGGCAAGGACTGGGCTGCCTGCCTGCGGCTCGCCGAACGGCTTGACCCTTCGTTCAAAGACTGACCGGGAGACCGTCATGCGATTTGAAGACGCAGCGCGGTATGTCATCGACGACCCGGATAGCGGGACATTCAAGGTCCATAGGGACGTCTTCGGCGACGCCGACCTTTTCGACCTGGAGGTACGGCGGATATTCGAGGGCGGCTGGGTCTATGTCTGCCTGGAAAACCAGGTCCCGAAGCCGAACGATTTCTTCTGCACCAAGATCGGGCGGCGGTCGGTAATCGTGTCCCGCGACGAGGAGGGCGTGCTGCACTGCTTTTACAATACCTGCCGCCACCGGGGCGCCGCCATCTGCCATGTCGAGCGCGGCAACAGGAAATACCATGTCTGCGACTATCACGGCTGGGCGTATGATTCTTCCGGCAGGAATTTCGACATCAAGGACCGCAAGGCGGGCGGCTATGCCGAATCTTTCGATGCCTGCGACCATGACCTGCTGCCGGTGGCGCGTTTCGACAGTTACGCGGGGCTGCTGTTCGTCAGCCTGAACCCCAACGTACCTTCACTGTCGGACTATCTGGGCGAGGCGAAACAATTCCTCGATCTGGTCATGGATCAGGGGCGCGAGGGCATGGAACTCGTCCCCGGCCGCACCAATTACACCTATGCCGGCAACTGGAAACTGCAGCTCGACAACAGCCTCGATTTCTATCACCTGACGTCAACGCATCGCAGCTTCGTCAATATCGTGAACCAGCGCGAGGCGGGCAAAAGCGCCAACCGGCAGGTGACCTCACCCAATTTCCAGCGCCGCTTCGCCATGCCCGCCGGGATGTTCAACCTGGGCAACGGGCACGCGGTGATGTGGGCGGACCAGCCCAATCCGGAAACCCAGCCGCTCTGGGGCGAGATCGAGGAGGTGACGGCACGGGTCGGGGAGGTCCGGGCGAAATGGATGGTGCGCGCGCGCAACCTGACAATCTTCCCGAACCTGCAGATCGCCGATTCGACCTCGCTGGTGCTGCGCACGATCACGCCGCTGGCCGTCGATAAAACGGAAATGGTGATGTACAGCCTGGCCCCCGTCGGGGAGGCGGACGACCTGCGCTACACAAGGATCCGCCAGCATGAGGATTTCTTCAATGTCTCCGGGCTGGCAACGCCGGACGACACGATCGTCTACGAGGATTGCCAGGCCGGTTTCGTCAGCGCCGATGACGACTGGCTGCAATGCTTCGAACGCGGCATCACCGCCCTGCAGCCCGGCGCCAACGAGCACGCGCGGGAACTGGGTATTTCGCCGGTGGCCAGCATGGTCGGCGAATACGCCATGCAGAACGAGGTGAGTTACCATTCGGCCTATCAGGAATGGGTCAAGCGGCTGTCCGGCGCCATGCCGCTCGCCGCGGAGTAAGGGCATTGGAACAAACGGACCTGCTGCGCGCGGGCGCGGATGTACTGGCGCGTGAGGTGCTGTATCTCGATGAGCGGCGCTGGGATGAATGGATTGCGCTGTATTGCGAGGATTGCGAATTCTGGGCGCCGAGCTGGCTGAGCGAGGACACGCTTTCCGCCGACCCGAATCGCGAGATTTCGATGTTCTATTTCAAGGCCCGCGGCGGGCTGGAAGACCGGGTCTGGCGCATCCGTTCGGGGCAGGCGGCGGCGCTCTCCCCGATGCCGCGGACATCGCACCAGGTCAGCAACGTGGTTCTGGATGGCGCAGTGGACGCGGATGCGATGACGGTGAAATCCGCCTTCGCCTGTCATGTCTATATGATCCGGAACAAGACCCAGCATGTGTTCTTCGGGCGCTATGAGCATGGGCTGGTGCGGATCGACAATGAATGGCGCATCCGGCGCAAGAAGATCACGCTGATGAATGATTTCGTGCCGTCGCTGCTGGATGTTTTCTGCGTCTGATTCGTCTGTTATATGAACGATATGGAATATGTCATTGAAAGGATTCCGGGATGACCTCTGCGGAAGATGATGCTCTGGACTTTGCCGCCGAGCATGACACGCCGATCCCCTACCGGCAGCGGATCAGGGACTATTACCTGGCACTGGGCTATGAAAAGCCCTACCGCTGGGCAAATTATGTCGATGTGCCGTTCACGCCGCTGACGAAACCGCTGTCGGAATCGACCGTGGCGCTGGTGACGACGTCGGCGCCGTACCAGCCGGAGAAGGGGGACCAGGGACCGGGCGCGGCCTATAATTCCGCAGCCAAGTTCTACCGGGTCTATACGGATACGACTGACCATGTGCCGGACCAGCGGATTTCGCATATCGGCTATGACCGGTTGCATACGACGGCGGAAGACATGAACAGCTGGCTCCCGCTGGCGGCGCTGCACGATGCGGCGGCGGCCGGGCGGATCGGCGCCGTTTCGAAGCGCTTCTACGGCGCGCCGACCAACCGCAGCCAGAAGACGACGGTCGAACAGGACTGCGTCGAACTGCTGGAACGGATACGCGAGGACGGGGCCGATACGGCCGTCATTGTCGCCACCTGACCGGTGTGCCACCAGACCGTGAGTCTGGTTGCCCGCTACCTCGAAGACCACGGCATCCCCACCGTCATCATGGGCTGTGCCAAGGATATCGTCGAATATGTCGGCGTGCCGCGTTTCGTGTTCAGCGACTTTCCGCTGGGCAATGCGGCCGGCCGGCCGAACGATCCGGATTCGCAGGCCGCGACGCTGGAGCTGGCGTTGAAGGTGTTGGAAAGCGCTGTGGGGCCGCGGACGACGGTGCAGTCGCCGCAGCGCTGGAGCAACGATCCGGACTGGAAGCTGGATTTCAGCAACCTAGAGCGGATTTCGCCGGAAGAACTCGAAAAACGCCGCCGTGCATTCGATGAAAATAAGGAAATCGCCCGAAAAAAACGGGAAGCCGAGGGCATCAAGACCCACGCAGCGGAGTAACCCAATCCCCATGAGCAAACCATTCACGGGCGTGAAGATCCTGGATTTCACCCAGGTCTTCGCCGGCCCGTTCAGCAGTTTCCAGCTTGCCCTGCTGGGGGCGGATGTCATCAAGGTCGAACGCCCCGAAGGCGAGGATTCCCGCTTTACGCCGCTCAGCAAGGAATGGGCGGACATGGGGATGGCGCCGTCCTGGATGGCGGTCAACGCCAACAAGCGCAACCTGACGCTCGATCTCAAGAATCCGACGGCAGTCGAGATCGTCAAGAAGCTGGTGCTGGACGCGGATGTCGTGATGGAGAATTTCCGTCCGGGAGTGATGGACCGGCTCGGCATCGGCTATGACGACCTGTCGAAGATCAACCCCCGGCTGATCTATTGCGGCGTCTCGGGCTTCGGGCGGGAAGGGCCGCAGAAGAATGCCCCCTCCTATGACGGCAAGATCCAGGCGTTGAGCGGCGTCATGTCGATCACCGGGCATGAAGGCGACGGACCGCTGCGTGCGGGCTTTGCCGTTTGCGATGCCCTGACCGGGATGACGGCGGCTTTCGCTGTCTCCAGCGCGATCTTCCAGCGTACCCATACGGGCAAGGGGCAGCTGGTCGATGTGGCGATGTTCGATTCCACGCTCAGCTTTCTCTCACCGACCGTGGTCGATTACACGGTGGCGGGTCACCGGCAGCGCCAGTTCGGCAACCAGGCGATCAGCCGCAAGCCGACGGCGAACCTGTTCAGGGTCAAGAACGGCTATCTGCTGCTGGCCGTGAACAATGAAGGCCAGTACATCAAGCTCGCCAAGACGCTGAACCGGCCGGAACTGTATGAGGATGCGCGTTTCAAGGACTGGCCATCCCGGATCGAAAACGAGACCGCGATGCGTGAAATCATCGAGGATGCGCTCAGCACGAATGACGCCCAGAGCTGGGAGAAGATTTTGGAGGAGGGCGGCGCCCCCTGCGCCAGCGTCCGCACCATTGACGAGGCGGTCGCCCATCCGCAACTGGAATATCGCGACGTGCTGCAGACCGTCGAAGGCCCGAAGGGGCCGATGACGATGATCGGCTCCGGCTTCAAACTGGCCCATGGCGGCGGCAGCATCGACCGCCCGCCGCCGACCCTCGGCCAGCATACCGACGAAATTCTGGCCGCCGCCGGGTACAGCGCGGCGGAAATTGCGAAGTTCCGGGCGGACAAGGTGCTTTGACCGTTGTTCTGTGGTGATGTTGGCAAACTTTGCCATAAAATGATATGCTCCGGTTAAGGAGGATAGCGTTATGGCCACGATGAATGTTTCTCTGCCCGACCCGATGAAGTTGTGGGTGGAAGCGCAGACGCGGACCGGACGCTAAAGTAACGCGAGCGACTATGTGCGCGACCTGATCCGCCGGGACCAGGAACGCGCGGCGCATATCGCGCGGTTACAGACCCTGATAACGGAAGGGCTGGAGAGCGGCATCGCCGAGGATTTCAGTATGGACGCGATCCAGACGGAACTCGATAACCCGTAATGCCCGGTTTTCGTGGCAGCAGGAAGGCGCGAGACGATATCCGTGACATTCGATCCACCCGTCCGGCTGTTCCGGTATGGCAACCACCCGATCGTATATCGCGCGGAAAATGACGGAATACTGATCGTCGAAATCCTGCAAAAACGCATGGATATCCCCGCGAAGCTTGGCAGTTAGGGCGCGCCTGAGCGGAGAAAATTCAAACTGCTTGTTCGCGGTATTCACCGAATGGAGTGCCGTCTTGGAGGAGAACTGCGCCAAAATCGACGCACTACCGACGCTGTGTCCGGAATAAGCGGTAATTCAGACGTTATTCGGCCTGAATCGCGAGTTTGCAAAACCCACGATTCAAACCCCTATCTCTCCCGGGCTTGTGGCCCCGTGCCATTCCAATCCTCCAGCATGGCCCAAGTTAACCTAAACGATGGCCCATTCGGCAGAGGGCAACTCATGACGGAACCAGGAGGCGCCAACAGCCTGTCACCCTGACCGAAGCCGGAAAGCTCCATCCTCGGGTGGTCCAGGGCAGCAATCCTTATCGAGCATGGTATGAACTAACGAGAGGGAGTAACCTTGGGGGCAGTTCACGGGGATATGGCCGTCCCCAGACTTTCCCGGTGTTCCGACGCGAATAATCCGGCGTTGTTGCGGATAGTCACATTGGAGGAATAACATACCCTCTCATGCTTGGGAGGATACTATGACCAACGTTCATGCTACGGCCGGTGATCGCGCGACCGTCGATTTCGGCTCCGATGAAGCCGCCATGACGCGCTACAAGGAAGAAGGTACGGCCCGCGCGCTCGCCATGGATAATCGGGGGCCGGTCCGTTTCACCGCCGACGGCAAGCTGGACCCGGCAATTCTGGAGTCCTATTGGCGCCACGGCTTTTACATCTTTGAAAACTTCGCCACCGAACAAGACCGCAAGGATTTGGAACGCGATGTGGCAGAACTGATCGACCGCGCGCCCGTCAGCAACGATGTCAAAGTGGACAAATATGGGCGCCCGGCATTGAACGCGGGGTTAAAAGCAAAATCCTATCGGATGGTTAAACCGCTGTCCGATCCGCTGGGTGGCACGGCCAAGTTTCTTGGCCGTCACCCGATCAAAATGCTGGAGCCGGACGCCGCACCCGATGCGCCGGACTATGTGGTGCATAACGTGAGCGGGTCCTTGCAACATTCCGAGGCGTGCTTGCGATTTTATGGACATCCGAATTTGCTGGCCATCGCAGAGGCCGTGAACGGCCCGGACTTCACGCCCTTCTCCGAAAGCGTGTGGGTAAAACAGCCGCGCCTGGGCGGATCCGTTGCGTGGCACCAGGACGGGTTCACCCACTGGGACGCGCCTGATTGGGACGCAGGTTCGCACGGCTTTAATTCGATGATGCAGCTTTATGGTTGCGATGCGGCCAACGGGTTATGGGTGCTGCCGGGCTCGCACCGGCTCGGCAAGGTGGACATCCCAAACTTGCGCGACGCCGAGGGGTCGGACCGCCTGCCCGGCGCGGTGCCGTTCATCTGCAACCCCGGTGATCTGGCCATTACCAACCGGCAGACCGTGCATGGCTCCTTCGCCAACACCAGCGACAAAATCCGCGTGACCATCAACGGGGGCTTTCACCGGCGTAAATCGGTTCTCGACGTGCGCAGCGGCGGTATCCACAACGCCGTCACGACCTATGACGCCGCCCATATCAAACAGCGGGCGCGACTGGTCATGTACGCCATCGACGCCCGGCGCCAACGCTTTCCCGACGAGACGCCGTATGTCTATGCGCCGCTGGCCAAACACGCCGACGACTACGCCTGGACGCCAGAGGTCAAGGCGAGCCTGAGAGATTACAATTTGCTCGACATCGGTATTTAAAAAACTGAGCCAAAAATAATGGACATTGCGGGGACTACCCCTATTGGAAAAGGCCGACCGTGGTAGAGCCGGGGCCACCAGCAGATAAGGCGTAGAACGCTCATGACCGAAGAGCTGAATTTTGCGGGAAAATGCCTGTGCGGCGCGGTCACGTTCACCGCGACCGCCGGGGTCGGGGCGTCTGCTGTCGGTGGTGGTGCTAGAAATGAAAACGGCCAAATCGTTGCTTTAGATGTCAAAAA
>JAQCHR010000033.1 GCA_027619655.1 Pseudomonadota bacterium | reverse complement strand
GGCCTTCCTGGTCGCCGGCGGCGTGACCTGCATTCCCGCCGCCATCGCGGTCTTTGCGCTGGTCAAGAAGCCGGTCTTCGCGCTCTACATCGCCTTCGCGCTGAGCGGCTCTTTCGCCTCGGGGCTGCTGTATCAGCTCTGGCTCGCCTGATTTAGCGGGGCCGGGCGGGAAACTCCGGGACCAATAGCTTGATCCCCGCCGCGGCCAGCGCCTGCCTGATGGCGCCGTTTACCGCGTAGCGGTTCTGGAAATAGGCCTTGCTCGGCACCCAGTACCGCAGGCCAAGCGCGATGGCGCCGTAGTCGAAATCGTGGATGCCGACCTGCGGCGGCGCCGCATCGGATGTCGTCACGTGCTCCGCGATAACCCGGCGGATAATCTCTGTCGCCTGCACCGTGCCGGCATCGACGCCGACGTAAATGATCGATTCAACGATGCGGTTGGCGCTGGAATTGATCAGGATTTCGCCGACGATTTCCTTGTTCGGAATGGTGATGCGCTCGCCGTCTTCACCCCGCAGATAGGTCGCGGCCAGCTTTACGTCCTCGACGACTCCGCTGACCCCTTTCACGGCGATGGTATTGCCGACAACAAAGGGGCGCGTCACGATGATCGACAGCCCGGCGGCGTAATTGGACAGCAATCCCTGCAGCGCCAGCGTCGCGCCGAAAGCGCCGGCGCCCGCCAGCGCGATGAACGGGGCGATGGTGATGCCGAAATTGCCCAGCGTGATGATGATCGTGAAAACAATCAGGACAATGCGAACGACATTGGCGACAAAGCGGGAAAAGGTGATGTCCATCGCCCGGCGTTCGCACAGCCGCAATACCCGGCCCGCGAGCCAGTTCGACACGATGAGGCCGACCACGAGGACGACCAGCGCGCCGAGGATCTGGAACCCGTAGGCGACGGCAAATTCCACGCCCCTGTCGATCAGCCTGGTCAGCGTTTCCATATCCGCGTCCATCCGGCCCCCCCTTGCGCTTGGTTGTTTCACTTCACCGTCACATTATGGCAGATTGCCACAATAGCGACACTGAAACAGGGGAAACTTCATGCGCATTCTCATTGCACTGCTGCTGCCTTGGCTGCTGTTCTTCACCATCGGCCGGCCCTTGGCCGGGATCATCTGCCTCATTCTGCAACTGACCCTGATCGGCTGGATTCCGGCGGCGATCTGGGCCGTGTACTCGCTCAGCCAGTACAATACGGACAAGAAAATCGACGCCCTGAAGTCTTCCCAGTAGCCGGACCGGATCATGGCAATGCCGCGAATCACCGGAGGCACCGTCGTCAGGCTGCTGGTCCTGTCGCTCATCGTCGGGCTGGTTCTGGCGGGGCTGAATATCGACCCGCAGAATATCCTGGTCTCCATGCGCGATGGCGCAATCAAGCTGTTCGATATGGGCGTGGACCTGTTCGGCTGGGCCTTCACCTATGTCCTGATCGGAGCGGTCGTCGTCATTCCGATCTGGCTGATCATGTATCTCTGGCGTTACATGCGCGGCAGCCGTTAGCGAGCGTCCCCGGCGGTCGATTCCATCCGCCCGGGCGCAATTCAGTCCGTATCCCTGTTCTCGAATTCTTCCGGTGGCAACGGCTTGTAGGGCAGGTCGGCCAGAATGCCGGCAATACCTTCAACAAAGCGTTTGATGTTCAGCCCCTCGCCCTCTGGCGCGGGTGCCGGCGGCCGCTCGGTCCGGGCGACTGCCGTCGTCGCCGTAGCGCGCGGTATTGCCCGCACGGGCAGGCCCTTCGAGGCCTGCGCCATGATATCCTGCCACAGAACCGCGGGAAGCTGCCCGCCTGTCACGCGTTTTGTCGGTGAATCATTGTCGTTGCCGAGCCATACACCGGTCACGAAATCCGCCGAATAACCGATGAACCAGGCGTCGCGGTAATTCTGGCTGGTGCCCGTCTTGCCCGCGACCGGACGGTCGGCAAGTGCCGCGGCGCGGCCGGTCCCCTCTGTCACGACCTCCCGCAGCATTCCGTTCATGCTGTCCAGATAGGCCGGCGCGACAACCTGCCCCATATCGGAATCGTCTCGGCGGTAGATGACCGAACCATCGCGGGTCCGGACCTCCAGAATGCCATGCGGGATGACCGCCTGCCCGCCATTGGCGAAGGGCGCGTAGGCCGCCGTCAGTTCGATCAGACTGACCTCCGACACGCCGAGCGAATTCGACGGATGCGGCGAAATGGGCGAGGTAATGCCAAGCCGCCGCGCCGTGTCGATAACCCTGTTCTGGCCGGCCTTTTCGGCAACCTTCAACGTAACCGTGTTGATCGACTGGGCCAGCGCCTTGTGCAGGGTGATGTCCCCCAGATACTTGTTGGAGAAATTGCCCGGGGTCCAGTCTTCCACGGTAACCGGCGAATCGCGCATGACCGTGTCCGGCCGCAACCCGGATTCCAGCCCCGCCAGGAAGACAAATGGCTTGAACGCGGAGCCGGGCTGGCGCTGCGCCTGAACCGCGCGATTGAACTGGCTGCCGGCATAGGACCGGCCGCCAACCATGACCCGCACCGCGCCGCGGTGCCCCAGCATGATCACGGCGCCCTGTTCCACGTCGCGGCGTTTGCCTTCCCTGGCCAGCAAACGGTCCAGCGACGCTTCCGCCAGGCGCTGCAGCCTGGGATCGAAGGTGGACAGCACGATGACATCCTCGTCCCGGTTGCCGATGAGAAGCGGCAGACGTTCTTCCACCCAGTCGACGAAATAGCGCGAACTTGTCGTGCGGGACTGCTGCGCCAGACGGGCCGGCGCCTTGCGCGCCGCCGCCGCCTGCTTGTCATCGATATAGCCCGCGGCGACCATGTTCAGCAGCACCTGCGCGGCGCGGTCGCGCGACAGGTTCAGGTCGTTGGTCGGCGCATAGCGTGACGGCGCCTTCAGCAAGCCGGCCAGCATTGCCGCTTCCTGCAGGTTCACCTGGCGCGCGGATTTGCCGAAATACCGCTGCGCCGCCGCCTCGACGCCGTACGCGCCGGCGCCCAGATAGACCCGGTTCAGATACAGCGTCAGGATATCGTCCTTGGTCAGCCGCGCCTCGAGCCAGAGCGACAGCATCAGTTCGCGTATCTTGCGCATTACCGTGCGGTCCGGCGTCAGAAACAGGTTCTTGGCAAGCTGCTGGGAAATCGTGCTGCCGCCCTGGACAACCCGGCCGGCCTGGAAATTGGCCAGCATCGCGCGGCCGAAGCCGATGATATCCATGCCGAAATGCTGGTAGAACCGACGATCTTCCGTCGCGATCACCGCGCGCGGCAGGTGGGGGGGCATCTGCGAGACATCGATCAGCACCCCGCTGAACGCCCCGCGCTGTTCGAGAACGCCGCCATCGGCGGCCAGAACCGTGATGCCGGGGCTTTTCTTGACCTGCCACAGGTCGGCGGTATTGGGCATTTCCGGCGCCAGCAACAGGAACAGCCCCGCCCAGAGGACGCCCAGCGAAATGAACCCCGTCGCCAGCAGGCTGGCCAGTCGGCGCAGCAGCGACCGCTTGGGGGCCGGCGGCGCCTTCTGTTTATTCTGCCTTTTTGGCGCCGGTTTCTTTGTCGGTGACTTGGCCAAACCGGGCGCTCAGTCCCTGTCGCGTTTCAGGGGCGACAGGGTGAACCCTTTCGCAGCGGGTTGCAGGTCGTTGTTGCCACCGGCGCCCGCGCCCGAGAAGCGGCGATAAATCTGCCGGATGCCGCGCCAGATCTTCGGCAGGAGCCACATGGCGATCAGCACGAAGACCAGAAGGAAACCCAGGAACATGGCCGGTTTGAATACCGCAAGCGACAATCCGGCCACGACGACGATATCCTCGAAAATCGACGCGGCCCAGTTGCTGAACGGTTCCGGCGACGTGTTGATCACCGCGCGGCTGCCGGCCTTGGTGGCGTGGCTGCCCCCCGCAATCGCCGCGCCGCCCAGCAACGCCAGCGCCACCATATAGTCCTCGCCCAGGCCCGCCGTCGCGCCCGCCGCCATCAGGGCGCCGGCCGGAATCCGGATGAACGTGTGAACGGTGTCCCACAGGGAATCGACGCCGGGAATCTTGTCCGCAAAGAACTCGATGACATAAACCACACCGGCAATGATCAGCACCACGGGACTGGTCAGCGGGTCCAGCCCGGCGGGCAGATCGACCAGACCGGTCGAGCCCAGCAGGCCGAGCACCAGGACCGTGGCATACAGGTTGATCCCGCTGGCCCAGGCGGCCCCCATTGCCAGCGTGATGATCGAAAATGCGTCCAAAACCGGTCCCCGAACTCCTGCTCCCAACCCGCATGACAGCACGCGCGCGAGACTTACAGATACGTCATAAATGGGCGTTTCAGCCTAAAACGGCAACCGATTTTTCGGCCCCGCGGTATCGTTTGCCCCGTGGCCCCGGATGCGGCGGCTTCGCGGCTGCCTGTGCCGCCCGCTGGCGCCCGGGTTGCGGATAGCTCATGACCGGATGCGGCTTTCCCGATCGAACAGGGCGCGGTCGAAGGTTTCAAGCTGCGCCACGACCCGGCCGAAGATACTGTCCGGCGGGTAGTTGCCATCGGCATCCGCTTCGCCCGCCGGCGTCTCCATGAACAGTTCGGCCGCTTCGTCGATCGTGCGCACGCTCCAGATATGGAACTCGCCCGCCGCAACCGCCGCCGCGACATCGTCCCGCAGGATCAGGTTCTGTTCATTGGAGGCGGGAACGATGACACCCTGGGTTCCGGTCAGCGGGCCGTTTTCCCGGCAGGTCCGGAAAAATCCTTCGATCTTGTGATGCGCCCCGCCGATAGCCTGCGCTTCGCCGCGCTGGTTGATCGACCCGGTGATGGCAAGGTCCTGCCGTAACGACAGGCCGGAAAGGTCCGACAGGATGGCCAGAAGTTCGGCCAGCGAGGCGCTGTCGCCCTCGACCCCCCCGTAATTCTGCTCGAAGGTAATCGAACAATTGAAGGACAATGGAAAGCGCCGGGCAAAATGGCCGGACAGGAACCCCTGCAGCACCATGACGCCTTTCTGCTGAATCGGGCCGCCCATGGCGACGCTGCGCTCGATATTGATCACGCCCATGCGGCCGACCGAGGCCCGCGCCGTGATCCGCGACGGCCCGCCAAAGGCATGGTCCCCCATCTGACGGACGGTCAGCGCATTGACCTGGCCCACCGTCCGGCCATCGGTATCGATCATCACCTGCCCCTGGTGGATCGATTCCTGCATCCGGTCTTCGACCCGCGCGTTGCGGCGGCGGCGGTTTTCCACGGCCAGGATGACCATCTCCAGCGACAGCCGGTCCTGCCCGGCCTTGTGCGCCAGTTCGACCGCTTCGATAACCACATCGTCGATCATTTCAAACCGCGCCGTCAGCTTCCCGCGATGCGCGGCCCAGCGCGACGCGATACCGAGCAGCCGCTGCACCGCCGCATCGTCGCATTCGAAACCCCGGTGATCCCGCGCTATATTGCGGATCAACGCCGCGTAATTCGCCGCGTTCGCCGGTGTGGCATCCATATCGGCGTCGATTTCAGCCTTGATCTTGAAATAGGTCTGGAAATCCGGATCGACGGAAAAGAACGAATAGTACCAGAGCGGCGCACCGACGATCACGACCTTCAGGTCGAGCGGAATCGCTTTTGGCTGCGGGGCGCCGGCCAGGGGCGTACTGCCGGTACGCTGCAATTCCTCGATCCGGATTTCCCGGTCCCGCAACGCCGATTTGAGGAAATCCCAGCTCACCGGATTGCGCGCCAGCGCATCGGCCCGCAGCACCAGAATGCCGCCGTTCGCGCGATGCATCGAACCCGCCCGGATCATCGAAAAATCGGTATTGAGCCCGCCCTCGGTCGGCCGGTATTCGATCCGCCCGAACAGGTTCTCGTATGTCGGGTTGGCTTCCAGCAGGACGCCGGAATTTTTATCGTCGCTGTGATCGACCAGCAGGTTGACCGCGTACCGGCTTTCCGGATTTTCGCGCCTGTGGTCCTCATCGCCATCGACGCCGAAGATCGGCAGGTTTTCCAGCACGTCCTCATGCATTTCGACCAGCCAGCGAACGGCGCCCGTATAGCCGCCAAGCTCCTCCTGAACCGCATCGAACAGCGGCGCGATCGCATTGTCCGCAGCCTGCCGGTAGAGCTCGGTCATCCGGGCGCCGAGTTCCGCCTGTTGCTGGACCGCCTGCCGGTTGATAACCGCCATCCGTTCGCCGATCTCCCGGGCCGCTTCCTGGCGGCGCTCGCGCTCCTCGGCGGACAGCGTTTCCGGCGGCACGGGTTTGCCCTCGCCGTCCACGGAAACGATGGAAGGCCCCTGCGGCGTTTGCACGATATCGATCCCCTGCGCGCGCGCCTGGGCGCGCAGCACCTCCATTGCCGCGCCGACAGACTGCTGCAGCTTGCCGCCTTCCGCCCGGACTTCCGCCTGGAAGGCATCGCCACCGAACGCGGTCGCCAGGCCTTCGCGCAACTGGCGGACCAGCAGGGCGATACGATCCCGGAACCGCCGCCCGCCCCCGGCCGGCAGGGAAAGCGGCGTCGGTCGGTAGAACCGCCGGAAGTTGTTCAGGTAGATCCAGTCTTCCGACGGATCGGTCCCTTCGACGAAGGATTCGAGGTATTTCATGGTCGCGGTCATGCGGCCGCTGCGATCCTCGCCAACGACGAAAACATTGAAACCAGGGTCGGCGACGTTCAGCCCGAATTCCAGCGCCTGGCGGGCGCGGGTATGACTCGACAGGGAAAAGACATCACCCGCGGGGCTCCCGCCCAGGGGAACGGCGGGAAATGCGATATCGGCTGCGTCGAGTTGTCTTGCGGGCATTGGCAGGTTCCCTTGAAGTGGAACCTGTGTTTAAAGCAAATCCGGCAGGGTGGGAATTGCCAACGGCTGTGCCGGCGCGCGGATTACCCGAACAGGCCGAGAATCGCCGTCTGGCTCTGACCCGCGAGGCTGAGGGAGTTGATGCCGATCTGCTGGCGCGTATCGACCGACAGCCGGTTCGCCGCTACTTCGGTCAGGTCGGCCTCGGTCAGTTTGGCCGCACCGGATTCCAGCGTATTGGCGAGATCGCGGGTAAAATCCAGCCGCGTCTGCAGCGCCGAGGTGCTGGCCCCCAAGGAGGCCGTACTGGTCCGGACGCTGGCCTGCGCCGCCTGTGTCTGGGCGAGCGCCGCGTCGATATCGGCGTCCGTCGCAAACGTCGTTGCGTTGATCCCGAGACCGGCACTGGAAGAATCCGCGCCCTGAATCGTCAGGCTGCTGGAACCGTTTTCGTTCAGCGCGACCTCCAGGTCGTCCGGGGATTCCTGCACCAGGTTGGTCCCGTTGAAACCGGAATCCCGCGCCAGACCGTCGATCTGGTTGCGCAACTCGTTGAACTGGCCGGCCAGCGCCGCGCGTTCGTCGGGGTTGCTGGTGTTCCGTGCCGCACGCGCCAGCCCTTCCGCCTGCCGGGTCAGTTCGCCGATGGCGTCCAGCCCGTTGGTGGCCGCCTGAATCGTACTGATCGCCTGATCGACACCATCCTTGGTGCTGGACAGGTCCTGCGCCCGGTTGCTGAGGGATTGCGCGGCGAAAAACTCACTCGCGCCATCCAGCGGATCGCGGACCCGCAGGCCGGACGACAGGCGATTGTCAGTCTGAGCCCCCTGCCGCGACGTCTGCTGCAGGCTGAAAAGGTTCGACCGAACCGCGCTGGATAATCCGATTTGTTCTGCCATCTTCGTCAGCATACGACCCGGTATTCTCCGGCTCGCTCCCATATGTTAACGGTTTCGCCCCTACAGCATATACATGCAGGGGAAGAAGATCAACTTTAAGCTATTGAAATATAAAGACAATCGTTAACCTTTACGGGACAAATACCGATAAAATTTGATCTAGTTTTGTTAACGGTTATACCCGCCGGCCTGCGATTTACCCGGCTCTCCGGGCCAAGGTCTTGGCATTGCTTTCGAAACTTGATGAAGATCGCAAGGGCAGGATGCCGCGAATCGGTGCCCCGCTGCGGCCGCCCTGCCCGAAGCCTCCCTAACATGGTAGTAATCCGTAAGGGGAAATCCTTTAACATTCTTCCGCAACGCCCGATTCGGGATACCCTGACGGTAAAATAAATAGCCGCGCTCGCCCCCTGGTTTCCGGACGATACCCGATTTTCGCATTCCCTTGTTGTCGGCGGTCGAATTTGGCATCGTCACCGCTGCAACGTCCAATTCCGGGAGAAACGACAATCGCACCGCAAATTGACTGGCCCGCCGCGATATTCGATGTATTGCGCGAAAAAGGCGTGACGCAGGTATGCCATGTTCCCGATGCGGGGCATGACCGCCTGATCAAGCTTTGCAACGGGCATAACGACATGTCGGTCACGACGCTGACGACAGAGGAAGAAGGTGTCGGCCTGCTGGCCGGCGCCTGGCTCGGCGGGCAGCGCGGCGTGCTGCTGATGCAGAGCAGCGGCGTCGGCAACACCATCAACGCGCTGGCGCTGCCGGCGGCCTGCCGCATGCCGCTGCTGACCATCGTGTCGATGCGCGGCGAATGGGGCGAGGGCAATCCCTGGCAGGTGCCCGCGGGACGCGGCGCGCCAAAGGCGCTGGAAGCGATGGGGGTTGCATTGTACCGAGCCGATAGCGCCGAGGAAGTCGGCGCAACCGTCGATGCCGCGGCCCGGATCGCCTTCAATACAAACAGTCAGACCGCGGTCCTGCTGTCGCAGCGTCTGATTGGCGCGAAGTCCTTCTGATGGCGGGCTCATTGCACAGGCGGGATGTCGTGGCGGCGCTGCTCACGCCACGCACCCCCGATACGCTGGTCGTCGCCGGGCTTGGTTCCTCCGCCTGGGATGTGACCGCGGCAGGCGACAATCCGCTCAATTTCAGCCTGATCGGCGGCATGGGGCTGACGGCGATGATCGGCCTTGGCCTCGCCACGACGCAACCGGACAAGCAGGTGCTGGTGATTACCGGCGACGGCGACATGCTGATGGGTATGGGCTCGCTGGCAACGATTGCGAAGGTTGCGCCGCGCAACCTGTCGATCGTCGTGCTGGACAATGAAATGTTCGGCGAAACCGGCGGCCAGCCGACGCATACCGCCGGGTTGACCGACCTTGCCGCCGTTGCGGCGGCGACGGGCATTCCCAAAACGGGAACGATCCGGAGCGAGGCCGAACTCAAGGCACTGATCCGGTCGATCTACCAGGAAACCGGGCCACAATTCCATGCGGTCAAGATCATGCATGAAGAACTGGTGAGCCTGAAACCGCCGCTCGACGGGGCCTATGCCAAGGACCGCTTCCGGATCGCCCTGCTGGGCGACCAGGCGGCGGTCGGCGGTTTCCGGGGTTAGATCATCACGCCATCGCGGGCGGTCCATGCCCTTGCCGGGCCATATGGATCGCCGGCGGTGTGGATCAGGCCGGGGGACGGCGGCCCCGCACGGCGTTGGCGATCAGCGAGATCACGAACAGCAGGATAAAGACCACGAAGATGATCTTGGCGACCGAGGCCGACGCGGCGGCTATTCCGGTGAAACCGAATATCGCGGCGATCACCGCGACGATGAAAAAGACCAGTGCCCATGAAAGCATAATGTAATTCTCCTACTCTTCGTCAGTTGCTATTCACGATTTCCGGTGCCGTCCCGTTTCAGTTGACGGCCCGGTCCCATTGCTTCCCAAGCGCGTCCAGCGCCTGTTCAAATGCGGCTTTGGCGTCTTGCCAGGTTTCCCCGGTTGCCGTCTTCAGCGCACGGTAGGATTCCTTGGTCTGATCCCAGGCCGCCGACGTTTCTTCGCTCAGGGCGGTCGCACCCTTCTTTGCCGTCTCGGAAGAGGTGTCATAGGCGTGGTCGATTTTCGAAGACCAGCGGTTCATCGTCCGGTCCATGCCGCTCAGATAGCGGTTTCGCGTCTGCCATCCCGCCGCACTATCCGTATAGGTCACTTCCGTCATTGCCTTCAGGTCCGATTCGGAGAGGCCCTGGACGCCCACACCGGTTTCACCGATCGACAATCTGTCATAGGGAATGGCGACAAGGCGGTCATTGATCCCTAAGAAGCCGCCGACAGACAGGACTGCGAGAACGACATGGTCGGCCCGCGTAATAATCTCGTCATCGACCGTTGCCAGCGCCCGTCCCGTCTCGCCATAGACGGTCTGGACAATAATTTCATTGGCACTGAGCAGGTAATCGCCCGCAACCGTAATCCCGTAATGCGCGCCGGCGGACACCGTCTTGTCGGCTGCCATGCCTGCCGGGGCAACGGCTAGAAGCGCCATCGCCGCCACACCACCCATCAGAATTCTGCTAAACCGCATGATCGTTCCTTTCGACCTTTTCCATTCAATGCAACTTTCACACGACAAACGGCAGGCCCTACCGGAAGGTTCCCGCAAATTTCGTGCAGCCAGACGGTTCGCCGGCGGAACCTGCCCCATCGGCAGCCGTTCATCCTGCGAGGACAGCAGCAATTTCGAGGCATGATGATGGAAGGTTCCGGGCTCGCACCCGTATTGGGCTGGATGGCCACGGCGGCCTCGGTCACCAGCTTCATGCCCCAGGCGTGGAAAATTATCCGGACCCGGCAAACGGAGGATATTTCCGTCGGCATGTATCTGCTGACGGTCAGCGGCTTCCTGCTATGGACAGGCTATGGCGTGGCGCTCGGCGCCTGGCCCCTGATTGTCACCAACGCCATTTGCGCCAGCCTGTCCGCCTTTATCCTTGTCATGACGCTGCTGCCGTCGCGCGAACGCGACGCCGTCGCCGACACGCTGGACCCGGAATAGCGGCGCGCCGAATTACGACTAACGCAGGCCGAGGCCGCGGGCGACGATGCCGCGCAAGATCTCCGTTGTCCCGCCCTGCAAGGTCAGCTTCGGCGCGATCAGGATCGCATGCTGCAGCAGTTCGTCCAGGGTCGCGCGGTTGCCCGCCTCCTCGTCGATGAAGGCCGCGAGTTCCCGCACCCTGGCCGGCAGAGACTGCTCCCAGTTGGTGCCGAGTTCCTTGACGATGGAGCCTTCCAGCATCGGCTCCTTGCCTGCCTGCAGCATGCCGTTCACCGAAACCGACATGCGCCGCATCGTGTGCAACTGCGCCACCAACCGGCCGATGCCTTCCGCGCCGCGCGTATCGGGCCTGTCGCCCAGCGCCCGCACCAGTTCGACCAGCGTGTAGAGAGTCTCTAGGAACCGCTCCGGCCCGCTCCGTTCATAGGCCAGCTCGATCGTCGCCTGCTTCCAGGCGGAATCGATCTCGCCGAGCACGTGGTCGTCGGGAATGAAGGCGTCTTCGAACACGACCTCGTTGAAATCATGCATCCCGTTCATGAAACGGATCGGATTGATCGTGATGCCCGGCGTATTCTTCATGTCGAGCAGATACTGCGTCAGCCCGTGCCGCCGGTTCTCGGTCGTCGCGGGCGATGTCCGGAACAGGCCGATCATGTATTCGGCATGATGCGCGTTCGTCGTCCAGATCTTCGCGCCGTTCAGCAGCCAGCCGCCATCGGCCTTCGTGGCCCGCGCACTGGCGGCGAACAGGTCCGAACCGGTGTTGGGCTCGCTCATCCCGATGCAGAAACAGCATTCGCCGCGCGTGATCCGTGGCAAAACATCCAGCTTGATTGCCTCCGGCGCGTATTTCAGCAGCACCGGGCCGCTCTGCCGGTCGGCGGTGAAATGCGCCCGCGTCGGCGCCGCGACCGCGCGCAATTCCTCGGTCACCACATAGCGCTCCAGGAAGCTGCGCTCGTGCCCACCATATTTTTTCGGCCAGGTCATGCCGATCCAGCCCTTCGCTCCCAGCTTGCGGCTGAATTCGCGGCTGAAGCCGTCGGTTTTAGGCGCGGTGTTCGGGTCGAACGTCCCATTGGATATCTGTTCGTCGAGGAACGCGCGCACCTCGAGGCGCAAGGTTTCGGCTTCGGGCGGGAGGCGGATCGGGTCGAACTGAATTGCGCTTGCCATGATACTTTTTACCTTCCCGCTATTGCGCCGTAACCATCGGCCACAACGCGTCCGCGCCGCGCGCCGCGACCATTTCGCCCAGTCGCACGGCCCAGACGCTTTCGCTGCCGAAATCCTCGCGCCACGACCACAGCCGCATCGTGCAGCGATGCAGGATATGTTCGTCGGTAAAGCCGATGGCGCCATGCACCTGGTGCCCGATTGCCGCCCCCTCGCCGGCGGCTTCGCCGACCCGGGTTTTCGCGGCGGCCACTTCGAACAGCACCTGGTCGTCGAATATGTCGCTGCGGCCCAACCGGTCGGCGACCGCACCGACGGCGGCAATGGCCGCGGCGGTTTCGCCACCCAGCCGCGCGAGGTTGTGCTGCACCGCCTGGAACTTGCCGATGGGCCGCCCGAAGGCCATCCGGCCCTGCGCGTAATCCACCGACATGTCGAGGATGCCCCGCAACGCGCCGGCAATCTGCGCCGTGCGGACGGCCGCCCCCATCTGGAACAGCGCGTCCTCGTCCAAGCCACCCGGCGCGGCTTCGACAATTTCGGGGATGACCCCGTCGAAACAGACCGCATCCAGCGCGTCCCTCGCCAGATTCTTGCCCGCGGTAATGACGCAATCGGCGCTGTCCACCAGCGCGACCACGGCATCGTTTCCCCGGCGCGCCAGGACCGCGATCCGTGCGGCATCGCGGGCGAATGGAATTTTCCGGGCGGTGCCGCTTAACGCGCCATCGGCGCCCAGCGCGATCCGCTCGCCGCGCCGGGCCGGCGCGATTGTCATGGCGCCTTGCGGCACGATGATATCCGCACGCGCCAGAAGCCATCCCGCCAGCAGAGTTTCGGCCAGCGGGATCGATACCGCATATTCGCCAGCGACCCGCAACACATCGAAACCGTCCGTAATCCCCGCGCCGGCGCCGCCCAGGTCATCGGGCGTCCAGGTCTGGGTCAGGCCCGCTTCCTCCAGCGTATCCCACAAAGGCTGTTTCCAGGATTCATCGTCCGCATTGACGACCATCTGCGGCGCGCCGAGATCCTGAAATATCCGCGTCGCGGTATCGACGATGATTGAGTCGCTGTCTTCCATGCCCGATACGGTCCTTCAAGTCTGATCCATTGCCGCTGCCCGGAAACCGGGCGCGTCACCATCATGCCATAATATCCCGTGGCGCCGGAGACAACAACGCATTACGGCCCGGAAACCCGTAATAATCCCTTATAAATTGTATTACTGGTGGTATTTTCTGTTCTATTCAAACCCTTTATCGGCTTTAATACGATCAAACGCGTCAAGAATAACAATCGGCTGATGGCATGGATCGCCAAATGGCTGCAGCATCAGGAAAGCATCGACAACACAGGGAGCGAAGAAGATGAAACGTCGGTCATTTATTACCAAGACCGCTGCCGCCGGCAGCCTTTTCGCCGCAGCCTCCACGCTGGCGGCCCCGGCCGTCGCGCAGGGCAAGCGGGACCTGAAGATGGTCACCAGCTAGCCGAAAAATTTCCCGGGCCTCGGCACCGCGGCAGAACGCATCGCCAAGCGCATCACCGAGATGTCCGACGGGCAGTTGAACGTGAAGGTCTATTCGGCCGGCGAACTGGTCGCGGCATTCGAGGCCTTCGACGCCGTGTCACAGGGCACCGCGGACATGTACCATTCCGCCGATTACTACTGGATCGGCAAGTCGCCCGCCTGGGCCTTCTTCTGCGCCGTCCCCTTCGGCATGACCTTCACGGAAATCAACGCCTGGATCTACCACGGCGGCGGGCAGGAACTCTGGGACGAGCTGGGCGCGAAGTTCAATATCAAGCCGTTCCTCGCGGGCAATACCGGCGTGCAGATGGGCGGCTGGTTCAACAAGGAAATCAATTCCACCGAAGACTACAAGGGGCTGAAGATCCGCATGCCGGGCCTGGGCGGCGAGGTGCTGCGCGAAATCGGCGCGGCGGCGGTGAACCTGCCCGGCGGCGAAATCGCTCCCGCGCTGCAGTCTGGCGCCATCGACGCGACCGAATGGGTCGGCCCCTGGAACGACCTGGCCTTCGGTTTCTACAAGTTCGCCAAATATTATTACTATCCCGGCTTCCATGAACCCGGCACGGCCAACGACCTTGGCGTCAACAAGGATTTTTACGAAAGCCTGCCGAAGCATCAGCAGCGTATCGTCGAAGCCGCCGCGGCAATGGAAAACGTCTACCAGAATGCCGAATTCAACGCCCATGACAGTAGCTCGCTCACGACCCTGACCGGCAAGCACAAGGTTCAGGTCCGCAAGTTTTCACCGGATGTGCTGAATGCGATCGGCGAGGCCTCGGGCCGCGTCATGAACCGGGTCGGCAACTCCGACCCGCTCACCGCGAAGGTGTACAAGAGCTTCCTGGAAAGCCGGAAGGACTCCATCGGCTGGGCAAAACTGGCGGACCAGGCCTATTGGGAAGCCCGCCTGCTGCCGTTCAAATACGGGCAGTAGGGCCGGCACACT
>JAQCHR010000032.1 GCA_027619655.1 Pseudomonadota bacterium | reverse complement strand
TCAGCCATGTCCCGTCCATGTCGCGCATGGGTATTCAAGTCGGCAAGCCGGTCCCGGACATGCGCGCCTTCGTCACCGCCTACCGGGAGGTAACGGGCGTTGGCGAAAAGCCGCCCCTGGTGCTGGCCACCCTGCGCAAGCGCATGATCGGCCTGGCCGGGGAAATCGGTGACGGCATGGTGTTTGCCAATGGCGCGCGGTCGCATATGGCGGAATCGCTCGCCGTCCTGCCGCGGGAAAAGCGCCGCGATGCCGGATTCTACATCGGCAACATGATTCCAACCTGCATTACCGAGGATATCGAGGCGGCGCGCACCGTGCACCGGCGGAACCTGACCCATTACGCAAGGCTGCCCAACTACCGGAATTACTGGCGTGAGGCGGGATACGAGGCGGAGATGGCGGCAATCGACGACGCGATCATCGCCGGCGAGGAAGACCGCATTCCGGCGCTGCTGACGGATCGCTGGCTGGACGATACGACGCTGTCGGGGTCGGTCGCGCAGGTCCGTGACGGGCTGGACGCCTGGTATGACGCGGGTATCAAGACGCCCATCCTGGTGCCTTCATCGGCTGCGGGCAACCAGATGAAGGCATTCCAGGAAATGTTCGCGGCGTTCGACGACTGATTATTTCTGCGATTCGCGGAAGTTGATCAGCCGGATGACGTCCTGGACATCGAGGCGTCCGATCGGTCCGGAACTGTAGGTGGATGACACCACCGTGCCATCCTGGGCCAGGATGAATTCCGTCGCATGGAAAATGCCGCGTCGTTCCTCCCACCAGGCCCCGATACTGTCCGCGTCCGCGCGGGTCAGCCCGTAACCGACGGGATAGGACAGGTCGGCGGCCAGTTCGCCCGCCTTTTCTTCGTTATCGACGCTTGCCGCGTAAACGCTGGCGCCGATTTCCCGCAAATTGTCAGCTTCCTTTTCGAAGGCGGCCAACTGCCGCCGGCAATAGGGTCACCAGTGTCCCCGGTAGAACAGGACAATATTGTATTTCGTATCGAACACGTCCGGAATCGTCAGGCTTCCGCCGCCGACCAGTTTCCAGGCCATCTTTGGAAATTTGTTACCGGTATCCAGCTTCTCCGCCATAGCCGTTCCTTCCAATACGGTTCCCGATAGTATTGGCGGAAGTGAAACAGAAACGGCACAGGCTGGCAATCCAGGATCCAGTTTCCCGGCGGGAACCCCTATCGATTGTCGGTGGATGTCGGCTTAGCTGCGTTTTCGCCGGGCGTTGACGACCGGTCCAACGAGTCCCTTACCGCCTGCGCCAGGCTTGCCTTGCGGAACGGCTTCTGCAGTCGCGGAACCGTGCTTCCCGCCGATCCTGGGCGCGGGGCTCGGTCGGAATACCCGGACATGAAGAGGATATTCATGTCCGGCACAATGGCTTTGATCTTTTCGGAAAGCCTGAAACCATCCATCCCGTTCGGCAGGACGATATCGGTGAGCAACAGGTCGATATGGCCCGCCTGATCAAGGATATCCAATGCCGTATCACCATCACGCGCGGCCACCACCGAATAACCCAGATCCTGGAGTTGCGCGACGGTCAGGCGTTGCAGGTCGGAATCATCTTCGACGACGAGTATTTTTTCACCATTGCCGCGCGGCATATTCCGCAAGGCCGGTTTTGCCGTACTGGCGTCGGGACCTTGCGCGACGGGCAAATAGAGATTGACCGTGGTGCCATTGCCTTCGGTGCTGGAAATCACGGCGTGGCCGCCGGATTGTTTGGCGAATCCGAACACCATGCTGAGGCCGAGGCCCGATCCTTCGCCGACTTTCTTGGTCGTGAAGAAGGGCTCGAATGCCCGTTCGACGGTTTCGGGGGACATGCCGGTTCCCGTATCCGTCACGGATAGTTTGACATAGGCGCCGGGTTCCAGCTCCAGGGCCGTGGCCGCATATTCGGTGTCCAGATTCACATTGTCGGTCGCAAGCGTTAGCGTGCCGCCTTCAGGCATGGCGTCCCTGGCGTTGATCGCCAGATTCAGGACCGCGGCCTCGACCTGCGCCGGGTCGGCCAGGCAGTGCCACAGATTACCGTCCGGTATGATATCAACCGCGACGGTTTCGCCAAGAGTCCGGCGCAGCAGGTCGTGCATTTTCGATAATTGCCGGTTGAGGTCCAAGGGCTGTGGCGCCAGGGGCTGCCGCCGCGAAAAGGCCAGCAATTGCTGGGTCAGTTCACCACCGTGCAGTGCGGCATTGGTCGCGGCAATCGTCCATTGATGCAGCTCCGGCTGGCCGCGCAGTTTTTCTTCCAGGAAATCAAGATTGCCAATCACCACGCCCAGGAGATTGTTGAAGTCATGCGCGATGCCACCCGTCAGTTGCCCGACCGTTTCCATCTTCTGCGCCTGGCGCAACTGTTCCTCCAGCTTGCGCTGTTCGGAAATATCGATGGTGAAGCTACCGATGCTGATCACGTTTCCGGTGTCATCGAAGACAGGGTATTTGGTGATACTCATTTTTTGCGGTCCGCCCATGCCGATTGTTTCGCGTTCTTCCGTAACAGCCTTGCGCGATTCAATGACGCGGCGTTCATGCATGAGGATCGTCCGTATAATCCCGGGATCCGGAAAAACCTCATTTGTTTTCCGTCCGGTAACAAGTTCCTTCGGCAAGCCGACAGCGCGGTTGAAGCGCTCATTTGTCAGCAGATAGCGGTCGTCGGCCAGGTTCTTCATAATCAGGAATGCCGGGATATGCTCCAGAATGGCATCGAGCAGCGCTTCATGTTCCCGCTGGACAGCCTGCGCCTGCGACAGCTCCGTAACGTCCTGGGCGACGATCAGCACCCCGGTGACAGCGCCTCTTGCGTCGTTCACGGGAACGATATTCAGCAATGCATCCCTGTTCCCCCAGTGGGCGGGTCGCATTGTCCGGTTGACGACGGGAATGCCGGTGTCGATGACACGGCAGGCGAGAGGCGTAAAGGTCTCGCCCGCTGCAAGGTCCAGCAATTCACTGTCGCTTTTCCCCACGATTCCGGCACGGGTACGGTTCATCTTTTCCGCACCGTACCGGTTGATGAAGGTATAGCGGCCTTCAAGGTCTCGAAGGGCGACATGGAGCGGCAGGCTGTCGAGAATGCTGCTCATCAGCGTTGCCTGTTCGGAGAATTTGCGCTCCAGGTTGACCTGCTCGGTGATATCGCTGCCGGTTCCCCGGTATCCCAGAAATTCGCCCGACTCGCTGAAGATGGGCCTGCCGTTTATTGACCATTCCTGCGCTGCGCCTTCGGGCCTCGGGATACTGTACCGGAAATTCCGGAAAGGACGGTGGGCATCAAGGCAGCGCTGGTGTTTCTGCCATTTGCTCTCTGTCAGATCGGCGCCGGCGCATTCGATACGGGTCAGGCCGATAAATTTCTGCCGCTCGGCCTTCGGCAGCATATCCTTCGGATCGAGGAATGCCTTGAACCGGTGCTTTTCGTCGGTTTCCCAGAACCAGTCCGAACTGGACTTGGCGAAATCCTGGAAGCGGCTCTCGCTGTTCCGCAGGTTCTGTTCGATGCGTTTTCGCTCGGCGATTTCCTGCCGCAGGGCGGCATTGGAAGCATTCAGTTCCCGCGTCCGTTCGGCGACCCGCTGTTCCAGTTTCTCATTCGCTTCGCGGAGCAACTGCATGTTTCTCTGTCGCTTGGTCGTATCGACTGTATGCGCGACGAAATACCGCGGGGTATGGTCGTCATCCCGTACAAGCGAGCCCGTGACCTCGCCCCAGACGATTTCGCCGTCCTTGCGGCGGTAAGCGCGTTCGTTGTTATACGTCGTTCGCGCGCCGTCGATGACCTCCTGACGCAGGGACTCGTCCCGTGTGAGGTCTTGCGGATCCGTGATCGTGTCCGCCAGCAGTGTGTCCCGCATTTCTTCGACGGTTTTCCCGAGAAAGTCAGCCAGCGCCTGATTGACCTTGAGACGCCACCCTTCCGGCGTCAGCAGGGCGATACCGATCGGCGCGTATTCGAAGGCATGGCGAAAACGGCGCTCGCTTTCTTCAGTCGCGTGTTCGGCGCGAATCCGATCCGCCGTCTCGCGATTCAGATCCCGGGTTTGCTCCTCCAGGTGGCGCTCCAGCGTGGCGCGTATCTCGCGGAGTTCCGCTTCTGACCGCTGCAGGGCCAGTTCCGCCTCTTTCTGCGCGGTGATATCCCGTCCGATGCCACGATATCCCCTGAAACGCCCGTTATCATCGAAAATCGGCACGCCGCTCACGGTCAGCCATTTCGGTTGAACGCCGGCAAAGACGCGGTAATAGACGAAATTTTCGAAAGGCTTTTTTGCCTGGACTAATTTCAGGAGCTCGTTCCAGGCGGCCTTGTCGTAATCCTCGCCCAGCCAGTCTTCGCGAGTTTTTCCGTAATACCGATCCGCGGATGCCCCGCTGATCCTTTCAATATTTGGCGATAGGTAGATGAAACGGTGATTTTCGTCTGTTTCCCAGAGCCATTCCGAGGCGGATTCGGCGAAATAGCGCAGCTGGTCATCGCTCCGTGACGCGGAGGGCGTGTCGCTCTCGGGCTTGTTCCGGTTCGGCCGCTGCGTTTGCATCCCGTGCTCCGTCGGGTCGCGTGGAGACTGGCGGCGCCGATTTTTGCTGGTGTGACGTAAACCCTAAAGAAACACGTTTGCTAATTTGTTAACGGATCATGCCCTATAGCCATCGTTCGTCCAACTGAGGCGGTGTGATTTACGGGCGAAAGCGTTTTGCCTTTGCCGCCGGCTGGTCCCGCATTATCCTGAATATCATGCGAGGCAACACGGTGTTTCATATTATCATTGCCCGATTTTCAGGCGCGGCAGCGTGGTTTGGAATATTGTGCCGGCAATCGGTGGCCGCGGCATTCTTTGTTTGCCTGTCATTCGCCGTAGTGACGGAGGCAGCCGCCCAGTCGCCGGAAATGACGCGAAACTACCAGCGCGGCTCGTCGCTTTACGAAGCCGGCATGTATGAGGCGGCGACGCCCTATTTCGAGCGGGCGCTTGTCCTGAGCGAGCAGGAATTCGGCATCGACAGTTCGCGGACGGGGTTTATCCTCAAGAACCTTGCGACCGTTCAAAGCCGGCAGGGAAAGCACAGCCTGGCGGAACCGCTCTACCTGAGGGCGCTTGCCATCTTCGAGCAGACCTTCGGGCCCGAAAACGGCCTGGTTGCCGAACTGGTGAACGAACTGAGCATGACCTATGTCGAGCAGGACAAATACATAGAGGCGGAGCCCTTGCTGGCGCGCGTTCTGGAAAACCTTGAGAACACATTTGGCGCGAATGACCCCCGGGTTGCCGTCGCAGCCTATAATTACGGCTATGCCAGCGAATTCCTGGGCGATGCGCAAAAGGCGCGGGGCCTTTATGCGCGGGCGCTGCAGATCTGGCAGTCGCAGAAGGTGCCGGACGGCAACAGTGTCGCCGCTGCCGAGGCGCGTCTTTCCGGGCTCGGGCGGTCGCAGGGCCGAAAAGCACCGTCTCTTGCGCCTTACGTGCCCCGGGTTCTGTCCGGGCAACCGCCGCGGGACGGCGCGCCGACCGGTGCAATCGTACTGCGGGATCCCGCAACCCGTCCCGCGCCAGCCGTCACCGTCGCAGCGCCGTCCGTCGATTCGCCGGATAACGACAAGGCCTGGCATGTCCAACTTGCCGCGTTCCGTACACGCGAAGCAGCGGAGCGCGAAATGAAACGGCTGCAGGCAGCCCATGGTCCGTTGCTGAGCGAAGCCGGTGACCTGGCGATCCAGGAAGCGGTCCTTGCGGAAGGTGTGTTCTATCGTGTGGGCACCGGTCCGTTGCCGGGCAAGGCGCCGGCGACGTCATTATGCGCGGCGCTGAAGGTGCAGCAGCAGGGCTGTATCGTGGTTCGCCGATGAGTGACCGCAAGCGAAACGGCGAAGCCGGCGCCCGCGGCAACAAGAGAATTCGCGAGGCGTCGGACTATCCCGATGTCGAAATCTATCTGGGTGAATCCCATGGCCAGATGCGGACAGCGCTGCGATCCGCGCTGCGCGACATCCGCCTGAACGTCCATGAGGATTACGAGGAGTGCGAGCCGTTGCGGCAGGCGTTGCGCGATGGCAATGCGGACATGGTGATCGTCGATGCGGATCTGGCGGGGGGCGACGCCTGCAACCTGATCCAGGCGATACGGTATGACAAACTGGGGCCGAACCCGTTCGTTCCCGTGATCGTCACATCCTGGCAGAACGACGCCGCGCGCCTGCGGCAGCTGATCAATAGCGGCGCGGACGGGCTGCTGGTAAAACCGACATCGGTGCAGGCGATCCAGAGCCATATCGACACGATCATCTACCGGCGGAAGCCCTTCGTCGTCACCAGTAATTATATCGGCCCGGACCGGCGGATCGATCCGGCGCATACCAGTGAGTTGAAGCTTATTGATGTGCCGAACACCCTGTTATCCAAGGTGCGGGGGGAGAAAGTCGATCCGGTCGCGATGCGGAAGGAAATTGCCGCCGTGCTGAAATCCGTCAACAGCGAACGGCTCAGACGCAATGCGTTCGAACTGTCGTTCCTGATCGAGGTGGTCCTGGCCGATTACAATGACGGGGGACCGACGACGCGGACAGGGCGCCTGGTCGAACGGTTGCAGATGGTCTTGCAGGATACGGTGGACCGATTGCGGGGAACGCCATACGAATACAATAGCGGCATCTGCCAGTCGCTGCTGCGGGTGGCTGAATCCATTGCCGCCGACTACCGCAATCCCGCGCGGAATGATATCGCGCTCCTCAAGCCGCTGTCTGACGCGGTGCTGTTGAGCTTCAATCCGGAACGATCCGCGTTGGACATGGCGCAGGAAATTGCCAGGTCGATCGATCAGTTCAAGACCCGGACCCTGCCGTCGCTATAGCACATCTGGTTCAGGCGGGACCGCAACAGGCTCGCTGTAAACCTGTGACGGCGCCATTTCGTAAAAAATATCGAAAATTGCCTTTTTTATCCCCCATCCGGGTGATCCGCGGGCGGGAAGTCACGGGTAGTGTTTCGCCATTACCTACCCCTGGTCGGCGCGATAAGCCCCTCGCGCGAACCCCTTCGGCCCCGTAGTGCAACGGCATCTCCCATGTCCGTGCAGTACGGGGCTCTTTTTTCATTGATGGGTGAACGCCGGCCGAATCCGACGGATTACTGAGGCGCCATCAGCATGTCGAGCATCTTGCCGATCATGTTGGAGACCCGGTCGTTCAGATCGACATAGCGAGCCGCAAGGCCATGCCCGTCGACCCGGACAACATTGGCCCAGACGGAGAAGGAGAATTTCTCACCATCGCTCATGGGCATCACGAACTGGAATGTAAACGGGTCACCGGCGCGCAACGACCCGACATAGGGGCCAATCATGATGCCGTGCCGGCTCCAGTTGATGACGTTGTAGCCCTCGTTATGGATGTAGGCCATGGCGCCACCCACCGGGATGCTCTCCTCCGTCCGTTTGCCTTTTCCGCCAGATGCCATCTGGGTTCCCCTTAAAATTTCAGCCGAAATTATGCCGCAACCATTTTTGGCTGTTTTCTTTGCCCGTTAATCAGTGCCTGAATCGGAGGAATCCGTCCAAGCAATTTTCCGTATTATATCCTGTATTTGACATGCCTGCCGCAACCGATGCCGCGCATTTGATCGTCGCCGTTGCCCCTGTGTATGATCGCGGCAGGACAAGGGAGTTACCGGACAATTGATTGACAAGCGGGTGACAACGGCAGCCGATGCCGTGGCGGGGATAGGTGACGGCGCCACGCTGATGGTGAGCGGTTTCCAGGAAGCGGGTGCGCCCCGGGCATTGCTGGCGGCTGTCCTGGAAACGGGCGTTCGCGGCCTGACCCTGGTCACCGTGGGGACCGGCAGCGTGGGCAGCGGCGTTTACGCGCTAATCGAGGCACGCCGAGTCGTCAAGGTGATCAGCAGTTCGGGCCGCGGCCGGGGACAGGCGCTGACGCCGTTCGAGGAACAGTGGACCGCCGGAAAGATTGAACTGGAACTTGTGCCGCAGGGGAGCTTCGTGGAGCGTATCCGGGCCGGCGGCGCGGGATTCCCGGCCTATTACACGCCTGTCGGCGTGGGCACCAAACTGGCTGAAGGGAAGGAAACCCGCATGTTCGACGGCCGTGAATACGTCATGGAAACGGCGCTGAAGGCGGATATGACGATATTGCGGGCGGACCGGGGCGACCGCTGGGGCAACCTTCGCTTCCGCGGCAGCCAGGGCAATTTCGGCCATGTGATGTCGATGGCGGGAAAGGTTACCGTTGCCGAAGTCCGCGAGATTGTCGCCGACGGCGATATTGCGCCGGACGATGTCCATACGCCGGGCATCTTCATCAACCGCGTCGTCCAGCTTCCGGATATGCGATGAGCGGCCTGCTGAACCGCCACCAGATGGCGTGGCGCGCCGCGCAGGATATTCCCGACGGCGCCTATGTGAATCTTGGCATCGGTATCCCGGTGCTGGCGGCGAACCATATCGTCGACGGGCGCGAGGTGCTGATCCAGTCGGAGAACGGTTTGCTCGGCATGGGGCCGCAGGCGGTGGGGGCGGCGGCCGATCCAGACCTTGTGGACGCCAGCGGCAACATGGTGACCCTGCGGACGGGTGCCGCGATATTTGATTCCAGCAGTTCCTTCCTGATGATCACCGGCGGCCATATCGACATGACGCTGCTGGGTGCGTTTCAGGTGGCGGCCAATGGCGACCTGGCCAACTGGGACATGATGCGGCCCGAGCGCGGACCGCTGGTCGGGGGCGCGATGGACCTCGCGGCGGGCGCGAAATCGGTCCGGGTGATCATGGAGCATGTCACGCGGGAAGGGGATGCGCGGCTGGTGGCGGAATGCAGCTACCCGCTGACAGCGAAGGGCGTAGTGGACCGCATCTATACCAACATGGCGGTTATCGACGTAACGCCGGAAGGCTTCGTGGCGCGGGAAATCATCGCGGGCATGGATCTCGTCACCTTGGCGGCGAAAACCGGCGCACCGCTGGTCGCGGCGCCCGACTGCGGGGTGTTGTCGCCGCCGGAATTGCCGTAGCCTCCGCCCATGTACAGATTGGGCATTGATGTCGGCGGCACCTTCACCGACTTTACGCTGCTGAACGCTGAAACCGGCGCCACGCGGCATTACAAGGCATCCTCCACCCCGGGCGACCCTTCCGAATCGATCCGGGACGGGATCGCGGCGATCCTGAAATTGGAAGGTATCGACGGCACGGCGCTGCAGTTCCTTGGCCATGGCACGACGGTCGCGACCAATATGGCGATCGAACGGCGTGGCGCGCGGACCGGGCTGATCACCACCAGGGGATTCCGCGACGTACTGGAAGTCGGACGGCAACTCCGCCCGCATCTGTATGACTACACGCAGGCGAAGCAACCGCCGCTGGTGCCGCGTCGCCGCCGCCATGAAGTTGTCGAGCGCGTCGGGGCCGACGGCGCGATTGTCACCCCGCTGGACGAAGCGTCGGTCGCCGCTGCGCTGCAGGGGCTGGCGCAGGAAGATGTCGCGGCGGTCGCCGTGTGTTTCCTGCATTGCTACCAGACGCCGGATCACGAACGCCGCGTCCGCGCGATGATCGAGGAGGCCCTGCCGGACGCCTATATCAGCCTGTCTTCGGAGGTCCTGCCGGAATTCCGCGAATACGAACGGCTCTCCACGACGGTCCTTAACGCCTATCTCGGCCCCGCCATGGCGAAATACCTGAAGGGCTTTCTGGAATCGGTGCACCGGCTGGCGCCGAAGACCGAACCCTATACCATCCATTCCAATGGCGGGCTGATGACGGCGGCGACGGCGCGGGACTATCCGGTACGGACCTGCCTGTCGGGCCCGGCGGCCGGCGTGGTTGGCGCGGCGGAAACCGCGCGCGATGCCGGGTTCCCCAATATCATCACCTTCGATGTCGGCGGCACCAGCACCGACGTGTCGGTGGTTGCCGAGGGCCGGCCGTCCTTTACCGCCGACCGGCGCGTCGCCGGCCATCCGGTGCGCACGCCGATGCTGGATATCCATGTGATTGGCGCGGGCGGCGGCAGCATCGCCTGGATCGACGACGCGGGCGGGTTGAAGGTCGGGCCGCGCAGCGCGGGGGCCAATCCCGGCCCCGTCGCCTACGGGCTGGGCGGCACGGAACCGACCATCACCGACGCCAATATCGCGCTGGGGCGGCTCAACCCCGGCGGGCTGCTGGAAGGCACGATGGCCGTGGATGCGGACGCGGCGCGGGACGTGATCCGGCGCCGCGTCGCCGAGCCGCTGGGTTTGTCGTTCGAAGCCGCCGCGCATGGCGTGATCGAAATCGCCATCGCCAATATGAGCCGCGCCATCCGCTCCGTCACCACCGAGCGCGGCCATGACATGGGCGATTTCGCGCTCTTCGCCTTCGGTGGCGCCGGCCCGTTGCACGCGGCGGAACTGGCGCTGGAATGCGGCGTCCCGAAAATCATCGTGCCGGAGGAACCGGGAACGATGTGCGCCCGGGGCATCCTGCTGTCCGACATCGTGCACGACCTGGTGCGCAGCGCGATTGCCCGGGCCGAGCCGTCCGGCTGGCAGCGGGTGCGGGACCTGTTCGCCGAAATGGTCACCGAAGGGCATGACCTGCTCGAACGCGACGGCGTGCCACCGGAAAAGCGCGGCTTCCGTCATTTCATCGAAGCGCGCTATGTCGGCCAGAATTACGAGGTTCGCGTTGAGATTGACGATATCGAAGCGATCGGGCTGGACGGGTTTCTTGACGCCTTCGCCGCGCGGCACACCCAGGAATACGGCTATGACATCGCCGGACGGCCGGTGGAAACGGTCAATTGCCGCAGCCAGGCCATCGGCCAGGTCGCGCAGGCCCGGCCGATGCGGGAACGGGGCACCGGTTCGCAGGCGGATGCGGTGACCGGGCGACGCGACGTCTATTACGGCGCGGTGCATGGCTGGCAACCCAGCCCGGTATACCGCCGCCGGTCGCTGCCGGAGGGTGCCGTCATCGAAGGCCCGGCCGTGATCGAGGAAATGAGCGCGACGACGCTGCTGCTGCCCGGCCAGTCAGCGGCGCTGGACGGATCGGGCAATATCATCATAGAGACAGGCGCATGACCATAGGCACAAACCGGGTGTTCTCACCCATCGCGATGGAGGTCTTCAGCAACCGGCTGCTGTCGATCACCGAGGATATGGGCAATACGCTGATCCGCTCCTCCTTCTCCACCAATATCAAGGAGCGGCGGGACTGTTCGGTCGGCATGTTCGACGCTGCCGGGCGGCTGATCGCGCAGGCGTCACATGTGCCGCTGCATCTGGGCTCGCTGATGGGCGGGGTGGACGCGGTGCTGAAATCCTACCGGCTAGCGGATATGAAGGCGGGCGATGCCTTCATCTGCAACGACCCCTATCTCGCCGGCGGCACCCATATGCCGGATATCTCGATCGTCTCGCCGGTGGTGATCGACGGTGCGGTGCGGTTCTTCACCGCCAATATCGCGCATCACTCCGATGTCGGCGGAGCGGTGCCCGGTTCGATTTCCGGCGCTGCCCGCACGGTGTTCGAGGAAGGCATCCGCATCCCGGCGATCCGGATCGCCGATGGCGGGAAGATCATCGACGATGTCATGCGGCTGATCGTCTCCAACACCCGCGAGCCCGACGAACGGTTGCTCGACCTGCGGGTCCAGGTCGCGACCAACGCGCGCGGCGTGGCGATGGCGCAGCAACTGGCGGCGAAGATGGGGCTGGACGAGATGCTGGGCTCGGTCGACGACCTGCTGGCCTATACCGGGCGGCGGTTGCGCAGCCGGATCGCGGCGCTGGCCGAAGGCGAATACACCTGCACCAGTTACCTGGACGATGACGGGCAGGGCGGCGACCCCGTTGCCATCGTGGCGACGGCAAGGATCGCGGGGGACGAATTGACCCTCGACTTCGCGGGCACGGCGCCGCAGGCGCGCGGTGCGGTGAACGTGCCGGAAAGCGCCCTTCGAGCGACCGTATATTATTCAATCAAGACGCTGCTGGATCCGGGCCTGCCGCCCAATGGCGGCATGTGCGAAGCCATTCGGATCACGGCGCCGGAAGGCTGCCTGGTCAATCCACGCTATCCGGCAGCAGTGGGGGCGCGCAGCATCACCTGCAACAAGATCGCCCGCGCCATCTTCGGCGCCTTTGCGCCGTTGCTACCGGATGACAGTGTCATGGCGGCGGGGCATGACGCAATTCCCGCTATCGTGTTTTCCGGCCAGCGCCGGGGCGGGGCCGGGCCCTTCGTCTATCTGGAAACCATCGGCGGCGGCGCCGGCGCACGGGCCAATGAGGACGGCATGGACGCGGTGCATGTGCACATGACCAATACCTCGAACCTGCCGGCGGAGGCGCTGGAACATGAATATCCGCTGATGGTGGACGAATACGGGCTGGTGCCGGATTCGTCGGGGGCGGGCAAGCATCGCGGCGGTGTCGGCATTACCCGGCAAATCCGCGCCCTGCAGGACGACATCATCTTCTCGATCCGTTCCGACAGCCATGTCATCGCGGCGCCGGGCGTGTTCGGGGGCGGGGATGGCGGCACGGCGGACCTGATCCAGAACGCCGGCCGGCCGGATGCGCAACAGCGGTCCTCGAAATCGACCCATATCGAATTGCAGGCAGGCGAGTCCATGCGGCTGGAAACGGCCGGCGGCGGCGGCTATGGCGCGCCCGAAACGCGCGACCCGCGCGCCCTGGCGCGGGATATCTCGGATGGCGTCCTGTCGCGGGCCAGGGCCGAACAGGATTATGGAAAGGCGCTGGTCGCACAGGCGCTGGCGCTGAATGTCACGGAGGATGCATGACGGACGATCTGGTAAAACTCACCTTTGACGAGCGCGGCGACGCGGGCCGCATTGCCTGGGTGACCTTCAACAATCCGGAGAAACGCAACGCGCTGGGGTTGGCGGGTAAGGAACGGTTCGTCGCCGTCATGACCGCGCTGAAGCATGACGAGTCGCTGCGCGCCGTGGTGCTGACGGGGGCGGGCGACCGGTCCTTCGTCGGCGGTACCAATCTGGCGGAGATGGCGGAATTCGACCTCGCTAAGGCGGATTCCTCCTGCACGCTGACCCACCGGGTCTGCGATGCGGTGCGCCAGTTCCCGGTGCCAGTGATCGCGCGCATCAACGGCTATTGCTTCGGGTCGGGCATGGAAATCGCCGCCTGCGCCGACATGCGGGTTGCCGCCGACCACGCGAAATTCGGCATGCCGGAAGTGCGCTTCGGCATTCCCTCGGGCATGGAAGCCTCGGTCCTGCCGCGGCTGATCGGCTGGGGCAAGGCCTGCGAACTGGTGCTGACCGGCGACCATATCGACGCGGAGGAAGCCTATCGCATCGGCTTCCTGGAACGGCTGGTACCCGCCGCCGAACTGGACGACGCGGTGGAACGCTGGGTCGCCTCGCTGCTGGCCTGCGGGCCGAAGGCGGTGCGCATCCAGAAGCGGCTGATCATCGACTGGGACCGAATGTCGCCGACGGACGGCGCGCGTGCGGGCATGCAGGCCTACGTGGATGCGTATCGCAGCGACGAGCCGCGCCGCATGATGACCGCCTTCGTCAATCGCAAGAAATAACCCGCGGATCAGCAGCGCATCGGAAAACTGGTCGGACCCTTCAACTCCGGCAACAGGGGCTGGATCCATTCGATCCAGGCGGACAGGCGCGGCCGGGTCTCGCGCGGATCGATGAGCTCGTGCATGGAGAAGGATTCGGCGCGCGCCGCGGGCGACTGCCGCGCCGCCATCTGCTGCTCCAGTTCCAGCCGCCGGGCCTCCGGGTCGGGCGCCGCGGCAATCTCGCGGCCGAAGGCGACCGCGACGCCGCCTTCCACCGGCAGCGCGCCCATTTCCGCCGAAGGCCAGCCCAGGATATAGGCGTCGGGCCCGTAATGGGCGCTTTGCGCCACGCCGAAGGACTTGCGCACCACCACCGAGGCCCAGGGTACCGTGCAGTCCGCCACGGCCAGCGCCGCCGCCGTCCCGGCGCGGATCGTACCGGCATTCTCCGACTGGCTGCCGATCATGAATCCGGGCTCGTCGACAAAGGCGATGATCGGCAGGTGGAAGGTCTGGCAGAATTCGACGAAACGCCGCACCTTGACCGCGCCGTTCGCCGTCATGGCGCCGGCATAGAAACGCCCGTCATTGGCCAGAATACCGACCGGCTGGCCGTTCATCCGGGCGAGCCCGATGATCTGGCCGCGCCCGTAGCCGCGCGCCATTTCGAAGAAGGACCCGTCATCCAGGATCATGGCGAGCAGCTTGCGCACGTCGAAGATCTGCCGCCGGTCGCGCGGGATCAGCGACAGCAGCGCCTCGTCCTGCCGGTTCGGGTCGTCCATCGGATCGGTGCGCGGCGGCAGATCCCAGACATTCTGCGGCAGGTAGGACAGGAACGACCGGACCTGCGCCAGGGCGTCTTCCTCGTCCATCGCCAGGTTGTCGACCACGCCGTTGCGGGTATGGACTTGCGCGCCGCCCAGCTCCTCCTTGGTCTTCTTCTCCCGCAGCGCCCGTTCAACGACCGCCGGACCGGCGATCAGCACCTGCGCCGTTTCCTTGGTCATCACCGAAAAATGCGAGGCGACAAGGCGCGAGGCGGGCAAGCCGGCGACCGGCCCGAGCGCCGCGGTAACCACCGGCACCGTCCCCAGCGCGCGCGCGACGGAGCGGAAGCGCGGCGGGGTGCTGGGCGAGTTGCCGACGGTTTTGCCGCCCGCGCCGGTCACGCTGCCGCCGCCGCCTTCATGCATCCGGATCAGCGGCACCCGGTAGCGGCAGGCGAGGTCTTCGGCATAGATGCTCTTGCGCAGCCCGGATTCGTTCGGCGAGCCGCCGCGCAGGGTGAAATCCTCGCCGCCGACGACGCAGCGCCGCCCGCCGATC
>JAQCHR010000542.1 GCA_027619655.1 Pseudomonadota bacterium | reverse complement strand
AAAGCAGGGTGACGATATCCTGATCGGACAGTTTTGGTTTTCCGAAAGTGGTGAAACAGGCGGCGGAACCTAACCGCCGCAGGGGGGCCGGTCAATTCTCTGCACGTTTGGCCGGAATTTCCTTGAACGCGCACCGCAGGGCCTTAAATGCCAGCAAGTGTTCACGATTGCGCCGTCCTTAGCGATGTCGGGCGTTTGATGGCGACGCACGATTGCATTTGCGGGCTGGACCGTTATATTCCGCCGTCCGTGCATATTGGCGCGGCAAGATAGGAGAGTTCCATGTTTATATCCCCGGCCTGGGCGCAAGCGGGCGGCGCTGGCGGCGGCGATCTGCTCACCTCGATGATGCCGATTGTGCTGATTTTCGCGGTATTCTATTTCCTGCTGATCCGGCCGCAGCAGAAGAAGGTGAAGGCGCATCAGGCGATGGTCGCAGCGTTGCGGCGCGGCGACAAGATCGTCACCGGCGGCGGGATTTACGGCACCGTCACCAAAGTGCTCAACGATCAGGAAGCCATGATCGAAATCGCCGAGGGCGTACGGATCAAGATCGCCCGCTCGACGATTTCCACTGTCCTGACAAAGCCTGAGCCCGGCGCCGCGCCGAATGCCGCAAATGACAGCGGCTCCGCGCAACAGGGCGGCGGCGGTTTTCTGGGCAAGCTCCTGGGCAAGAAATAGCGGGTTAACCGCGGTTACGGGGCAGGGCGTTCATGGTTCAAATCTCCACCTGGAACAAGATTCTGATCGCGGTTATCTGCGCGCTGGGCATTGTCTATTCCATTCCGAACTTCTTTGACAAAAGTGTCTTCGAAGGCGTTCCGGACGGATTGCCGGGCAAACAGATAAGCCTTGGTCTCGATCTCCAGGGCGGGTCGCATCTGCTGCTGCAGGTTGCCAGCGATGTCGTGATCAAACAGCGCCTGGACGACGAAACCGACCGGATTCGCGGCATTCTGCGCACGGCCAAGGCGAAATATCAGGGCCTGGCCGTATCCGGCGGCGCGGTTGTCTTTAAACTGCTGGACCCCACCAAAGTGGACGCCATCCGCAGCGAGGTCAGCGCGCTGTTCCGGACGGGTATCTTTACGCCGTCCGGTGAATCGGCTGACGAACTGGCGGTTACCGCGACCGAGGACGGCGACTTCTCCCTGCAGATGACCGAGGCGGGTCGCAAGGCACTGATTGCCCGCACGGTCGAACAGATCATCGCCATTCTGGGGATCCGGATCAATCCGCAGGGCGTTCTGGAGCCGACGATCCAGCGCCAGGGCGAGGACCGGATCCTGCTGCAGGTGCCCGGGGTCGATGACCCCGAAGCGCTCAAGGCCCGGATCGGCAAGCAGGCCAAGATGACCTTCCACATGGTCGATGAGTCGAATTCTGTCGAGCAGGCACTGAAGGGGCAGGTGCCGCCGACATCGATGCTGCTGCCGATGCGCGATGTCGGATCCAGCGGGCAACCTCAGCATATTCTGGTGCAGAAGCGGGTGCGGGTTGGCGGCGATCATCTGGTTGATGCGCAGGCGAGCTTTGGGGCGAGCAATCAGCCGGTGGTGAGTTTCCGCTTCGACAGCATCGGCGCGCGCCGGTTTGGCGACACGACCCGCGAAAATGTCAACCGGCGCCTGGCGATCGTTCTCGACAACGAAGTCATCTCCGCGCCGAATATCGAATCGGCGATCCTGGGCGGCAGCGGCATTATCACGGGTCGGTTTACGGTACAGGAAACGCAGGATCTGGCGCTGCTGCTGCGCGCGGGCGCCTTGCCGGCGCCGGTGACCTTTCTGGAGGAACGGTCGGTCGGTCCGGGACTGGGCCGCGATTCCATCGAAGCGGGCAAGGTCGCGAGCCTGATCGGGCTGGCCTTCGTGCTGATTTACATGGTTGTCTCCTATGGGTTGTTCGGCGTGCTGGCGAATATCGCCCTGTTCTTCAATATCGCCCTGATTACGGCGCTGCTGTCCGTATTGCAGGCGACCCTGACCCTGCCGGGGATTGCCGGGATTGTGCTGACCATCGGCATGGCGGTTGACGCCAATGTGCTGATCTTCGAACGCATCCGCGAGGAAACGCGGAATGGGCGGACGCCGATTTCGGCGATCGATTCCGGCTATCGCCGGGCCATGACGACCATTATCGATGCGAATATCACGACGCTGATTGCCGCAATCCTGCTCTATGCCTTTGGGACCGGTCCCATCAAGGGATTTGCGGTGACGCTGAGTATCGGGCTGATGACATCGATGTTCACGGCGGTCATGGTCACCCGCCTGTTTGTCGTTCTCTGGCTGCGGCGGACCCGGCCGCAGGTATTGCCGGTATAGGAAGCGATTGATGAAAACGCTTAAACTGATTCCCGTCAATACGAATATCCAGTTCATTCGCCGCCGGTTCGTGGCGTTTGCCTTTTCGGGGACGCTGGTGCTGGCGTCGCTTGGCCTTTATCTCGGGCAGGGACTCAACCTCGGCATCGACTTCCTAGGCGGAATCCTGATCGAGGCCCGGACGA
>JAQCHR010000031.1 GCA_027619655.1 Pseudomonadota bacterium | reverse complement strand
TGCCCGAAGCCGATCCCGAAGATTCCGGATTTTTTGGCGAGGACGGGCTGACCTTCGGCGATTTTCTCGGCATCATCAATCCGCTTCAGCATATCCCGATTATCTCCACCATCTACCGTGCGCTCACGGGCGATGAAATTTCCCCTGGCGCCCGGATCGCCGGCGGGGCGCTGTTCGGCGGACCCATCGGCGCCGGAATCGCCATCGTCAACGCGGCGGTGGAAGCATCGACTGGCGATGATATCGGCGAGATCGTTCTGGCGGCGCTGACCGATGACACGGCACCGGAATCATCTTCCACAATCGCCGCGGCCAGCGCGGCGGCGCCCGCCCTCGCGCCCGTCAGCGCCCGGAGCATGGCGATACCGGATCCGGCGCCGGCCGCGTCGCCGCTTCCCACGGACACAACCCTGGCACTGGCCAGAACGATGCCTTTCACGAAACTCCACGGCCTGTCGGAATCCGCCGGTCAACAAATGGCAACAACCGTGCCGGCCGGAAGCCGCAAGCCGTTCGGCGGTATGGGCGCGCTGCCCTTTTCGCGACTCCAGGAAGAAACCGAAGACCCGGTCGGCGCCATTCTGCAGGCGCGCGCCACCGTACCCGCCGCCGGCCCGATCGCGGGCCTTGGCGGCGCATTGCAGGCGCCCCTGGCGCGACAGGCCCCGATTCCGAATATCAGTTCGCGGCTGGCGGACAAGCTGACCGCGCTGTCGGCACAAACCGCCCTACCGTAACGGGTCGACAGCAAGTCCAGGGAAAAGAAGAACAACCCGTTCGAGAACCAGGAAGCCGCTGTCGCGAAGCAGGACAAACAGATCGTGCCGCCGGCGCTGATTCCGCAGAACATGCTGGAAACGCTCGACCGGTACCGGCAGATGAAGCAGGCGGAGGTTTCCCCCGGATAAGACCGCCGCGCGCGGTATTCCCGGAAGCTCCGGAATTGCGTTAGATTACCGCCATGGATTTAAAGGTATCGGCGAACTACATCCTGCAGGCCGGGACAGCGCGGCTGCAATGCGCGCTGGGGCGGTCGGGTATCCGTGATTCGAAAACCGAAGGCGATGGCGCCACGCCAAGCGGATGCTATCCGCTGCGGCGGGTCCTGTTCCGGGAAGACCGCCTGCCGGCGCCGGAAACCGGACTCGACCTTGCACCCATCCGCCCGCAGGACGGATGGTGCGATGCGCCGGACGATCCGGCCTATAACCGTCCCGTGACATTGCCGTACCCCGCCAGCGCGGAATCCCTGTGGCGGGATGACGGGCTGTACGATGTTGTCGTCGTCCTAGGCCATAACGACGATCCGCCCCTCGCCGGCCGGGGCAGCGCCATTTTCATGCATGTCGCCCGGCCGGGATACTCCCCTACGGAAGGATGTGTTGCGCTGTCGATGGCCGACCTGCTGGATGTCCTGCGCCAATGCAGACCCGGCGACAGGATCTGTATCAGTGCGCCGGCCGGGTCCCGAAAATAGCCGTTCCGACCCGCACCAGAGTCGCCCCGAAGGCAATCGCGATCCTGAAATCCGCCGACATTCCCATGCTGAGCCCCCGCAGGTCATGGCGTTTCGCGATCTCGCGCAACAGGGCGAAGTGCAGCGACGGTTCCTCGTCCACCGGGGGGATACACATCAGCCCCGCAACAGGCAGGCCGAATTCACCCCGGCATTGCGCGATAAAACTGTCGGCATCTTCCGGCAGAATACCGGCTTTCTGGGGTTCGGCGCCGGTATTCACCTGGATGTAGCAGGGCAACTGATGTCCGCTGCGGTCGAATTCCCGCGCCAGCGCCTGCGCCAGGCGCGGCCGGTCCACCGTTTCGATCACATCGAACAGTTCAACGGCCTGCCGGACCTTGTTGGTCTGCAAGGTTCCGATCAGATGGACCTGCGCATCGGGGAATGCCGCTTTCAGGTCCGGCCATTTTTCCGCCGCTTCCTGCACACGGTTTTCACCGAATACGCGTTGACCCGCCGCCAGCACGGCGCGCGACCGTTCCGCAGGATGGCCCTTGCCGACGGCGACCAGCGTGACCGACGCAGGGTCGCGCCCGGCGTCCCGCGCGGCCCCGGCTATTTCGGCTCGAACATTGGTCAGGTTTTCGGCGAAATCGATTGTTTCAGTCATAATCCGGAATCCTCTCTGCAACGTAGCAGTCGGGCCTTGTTTCCCCGTGGGAAGGAACCCGTTGCACTGCATCGTCTATATAACGACATTATGCTGGATATGACCCCGGATATTCAGGCATAAACCGTCCATGGTAACACGTCTTGTGAAATTGATCGCCGTTTTGGCCGTAGCGCTGGCCCTCACAGCCTGCGAGAGCATCGGCATCGTACCCGATCCGACGCCCCCGCCGGAAAATCCCGGCCCGTCATCGGGTTCCAATGGCGGATTGATCGAATCCCTCATTGGCGGTGGAGACTCGGGCGCCGCCGGGGGCGGCGGCGGTATCGCGGTAAACAGCTACCTCTGGCGTGCGTCACTCGACACGATGTCGTTCATGCCACTCAGTTCTGCCGATCCGTTCGGCGGCGTCATCATTACCGACTGGTACTCACCGCCGGAGACGCCAAACGAACGGGTTAAGGTGAACATCTATATCCTCGACAGACAGCTCCGCGCGGACGGGCTGCGCATTTCGGTCTTCCGCCAGACGCTGGCAAGCAATAACTGGCAGGAAGCGGCGGTTTCGCCGGAAACCGTGCAGGACCTGGAAAACGCGATCCTGAAGCGCGCGCGGGAATTGCGGATCACCAATAGCCGCAGCAACTGACGCGGGGCGCAATCCGCCCTGCAGCGCCGCCAGCGGATCGACGGTTAAGGAAAAACAGCAGACCATGAGTCGTTACAACGTCAGGGAAAACGAAGCCAAATGGCAGGGCGTTTGGCAGGACCGGCGCGTCTTCGAAGTGTCCGAAGACCCCGGCCGGGAAAAATATTACGTCCTCGAAATGTTTCCATACCCGTCGGGCCGGATTCATATGGGGCATGTCCGCAACTACACGATGGGTGATGTGACCGCCCGGTTCAAACGGGCGCAGGGGTATAACGTCCTGCATCCGATGGGCTGGGATTCGTTCGGTCTTCCGGCGGAAAATGCTGCCTTCGAGAACAATGTCCATCCGGCGAAATGGACGCGCGAGAACGTCGCGGCCATGCGCGAACAGCTCAAGTCGATGGGCTTGTCGATTGACTGGAGCCGCGAGATTTCGACCTGCGAGCCGGAATATTACGCGTACGAGCAGAAGATGTTTCTGGATTTCCTGCAGGCCGGACTGGCCTATCGCAAGGAATCCTGGGTCAACTGGGATCCGGTCGAAGACACTGTGCTGGCCAATGAGCAGGTAATCGACGGCCGCGGCTGGCGTTCCGGCGCCGAGGTCCAGAAGAAGAAACTGTCGCAGTGGTTTTTCAAGATCACCGAATTCGCCGACGACCTGCTGGAAGGCATCGAAACCCTGGAACGCTGGCCGGAGAAGGTCCGGCTGATGCAGACCAACTGGATCAACCGTTCCGAAGGGGCGAAGGTGTTCTTCCCGCTGGACGGGCGCGATGACCGGCTGGAAGTCTTCACCACGCGGCCGGATACCCTGTTCGGTGCGTCATTCTGCGCCCTGTCGCCCAACCATCCGCTGGCCGTTGAGTGCGGCGCAAAGGACCTGGCGCTGGCAGAGTTCCTCGCCGAATGCGGGCGCATGGGGACCAGCGAGGCGGCGCTGGAATCGGTTGAAAAGAAGGGTTACGACACCGGGCTGCGCGCCGGGCATCCCTTCATCAAGGGCGCGACACTGCCTGTCTATGTGGCGAATTTCGTGCTGATGGAATACGGCGCCGGCGCAATTTTCGGCTGTCCGGCTCATGACCAGCGCGACCTGGATTTCGCCCGGAAATACGGCCTGGCGGTTGTGCCTGTGGTGTGTCCGCGCGACGCAGACCCCGCGACCTTCTCTATCGGCGATGAAGCCTATGTCGATGACGGCACGCTGATCAATTCCGGTTTCCTTGACGGCATGGACGTCAAGACCGCGCTGACAACGGCCATCAGCACCCTTGTGGCGCAGGGCGATGGCGAAGGGACGGTCAATTACCGGCTGCGGGACTGGGGCGTATCCCGGCAACGGTACTGGGGCTGCCCCGTTCCAGTCATTCACTGCCCGCAATGCGGTATTGTTCCGGTACCGGAAGGCGATCTGCCAGTGACTCTGCCGGAGGATGTGACCTTCGACGCGCCGGGCAATCCGCTGGACCGGCATCCTACCTGGAAACACGTGAACTGTCCGGCCTGCCACGCCGCTGCGACGCGCGAAACGGATACGTTCGACACGTTCGTGGAGTCGTCCTGGTATTTTGCGCGGTTCTGCGCGCCGGTCGCCGATGCGCCCTTTACCCGTGAAGCGGTTGATTACTGGCTGCCCGTCGACCAGTATATCGGCGGGGTTGAGCATGCCGTGCTGCACCTGCTTTACGCGCGTTTCTTCACCCGCGCCCTGCATAAATGCGGCTATCTGGGCGTGGACGAACCCTTTGCCGGGCTGTTTACCCAGGGCATGGTGTGCCACGAGACCTACCGGAACGACAAGGGCGGCTGGCTGTTCCCGAGTCAGGTATCGACCGACGCGGCGGGTCGCATTATCGATGCAAAGTCCGGCGCCCCGGTTACGGTCGGGCGGTCCGAAAAGATGAGCAAATCGCGGCGCAATGTCGTCGATCCGGAAGTTATCCTGGAGACGTATGGCGCGGATTCCGGACGGCTCTTCATGATGTCCGACAGCCCGCCGGAGCGCGATCTGGAATGGACCGAAGCGGGCATTGAAGGTGCATGGCGCTACGTCAACAGGGTCTGGCGCATGATCGTCACGCCCGACGCAACTGTCGCTCCCGCAGGGGCGGCCCGGCCAGATTCCCTGGATGCGGCGGCCACGAAGATGGAGCGGTTGATACACCGATCTATTGCGGAAGTAACGGTATCCCTTGAGCAATTTCGGTTCAATCGCGCGGTGGCGCTGGTTCGGGAATTGACGAATGCGCTGGGCGATTTCAACGATACTGCGCCGGGGCATGACTGGGCGCGTCGTTTCGGATTCGAGACGACGGTTCAACTGCTCGGGCCGATGATGCCGCATCTGACGGAAGAGTTGTGGCAGGTACTGGGGTATTCGGATCTGCTCGCGGATACGCCCTGGCCGCAGGCCGACCCGTCGATGCTGGTCGAGGACACCATTACCATCGCCGTGCAGGTTATGGGCAAGCTTCGCGGCACGATCGAAATGCCGCGCGATGCGGATAAGGCAATGGTGGAGAAGTCGGCTCTCGCGCTGGAGCAGGTTCGGAAGATCACCAATGGCGTGGCGCCGAAACGGGTGATTGTTGTGCCGAACAAGATCGTCAATGTCGTCGTCTGACAGTCTTTTGGCGCGTTGCGGCGTCACGATCCTCGCTCTGGTGCTACTCGCCGGTTGCGGCTTTCAGCCGCTTTACGGAACCACCGCATCCGGCGGCGGCGCAACTGAAAAGCTGGGACAGATCCGCGTTGACCCCGTTCCCGACCGGATCGGCCAACAGATCCGGAACTTTCTGCTCGACCGGCTGAATCCTTACGGACAACCGGCGCGGCCCGTGTATCGGTTGATCGTTGAACCGACTGTATCGTCCACGGATCTGGGTATCGAGCGCGACGAGACCGCAACACGGGCGTTGCTGCAGTTGAACGTTCAGTATTCACTGCTTGAATCCGCCAGCGGTCGGGTGGTGTTTTCCGCGACGGCGCGTTCGACCAACAGTTTCAATATCGTGGATTCCGATTTCGCAACAAAGAGCGCAGAAACAGATGCGTTGGAGCGTGCGGCGCGCGAGGTAAGCGACGCAATCCGTATTCGGCTCGGGATATTTTTCACGACCGGGTCATAGGCGGGGGTGCTTTATGAAGGTGGCGGCCGGACGGATTGAGGCGTTTCTTCGCGCGCCGGATAGCGTTGCTCGCGCCATCCTGGTCTATGGCCCCGATACCGGACTGGTCCGCGAGCGTGCGGATATGCTGGTCAGAACCGTCGTGCCGGATATAGCGGATCCCTTCCTGGTCGCCGAGCTGTCACCGGGGCAACTGCGCGACATTCCAACGCTTATTGCGGATGAGGCGGCGGCGATTGCGCTGACCGGTGGGCGCCGGGTTGTCCGGATTCGCGATGCAACAGATGCCATCGCCGTTCCCGTTGAACAGTTTCTGGAGGATTCGCCGGGGGATGCGCTCGTCGTCGTCCAGGCCGGGGACATCAACCCGCGCGCGACCCTGCGGAAGATTTTCGAGGCAGCGCCGAACGCCGCCGCCATTCCCTGTTATGCCGATGACGAACGCGCGCTGGAACGGGTGATTCACGATACGCTGGCAGCGGAGAACATTCGCATCACCCCGGACGCCATGGCCTATCTCAGTGCCAATCTGGGCGCGGACCGCGGTCTTAGCCGGTCCGAATTGGAAAAACTGGCGCTTTACGCGGGCCCTGGCACGGAGGTGACCCTAACCGATGCCGCCGCAGCCGTCGGCAATTCCAGCGCCCTGTCGCTGGATAACGTTGTCATGGCGGCGGCTGGCGGCGATGCCATGGCGACAGACCGGGCCCTGACCCGCAGCTACCTGGAGGGCGTCAATCCGGTTACAGTACTGAGGGCGATGGCGCGGCATCTGATGCGTCTGCAGTTTGCCCGGGCGCATATTGAATCCGGCGCGACCCCGGATGTGGCGATGAAGGCATTGCGGCCGCCAGTCTTTTTCAAGGCGGCCGGTCCGTTCCGGAACCAGCTGCGGAACTGGAACATGCGGCGGCTGGCGCAGGCGCTCAGCCTGATCCTCGAGGCGGAACAGCAGTGCAAGCGAACCGGCGCCCCGGCTGTATCCCTGTGCAGCCGCGTCGCCCTGCAGATTTCCCGACTGGGCGCCACCCGGCCGCGCGGATAACGGAATACGGTCGTAACCCGCTCAGTGCTCTGTGCCTCGGTGCCGGGGACCATGGGTCAGCCGGTGCAAGACGTCGTCCAGCTGGTCCAGCGTTTCGTAATCGACCTTCAACGACCCGCCTTCGCCGCGAACCTGGATGCTGACCTTCAGGCCCAGAAGCTGCGACAGGTTTTCTTCCAGCGCCGCAGTGTTAGGGTCCCTGTCCGGCAGGCGCCGGGGCCGGGCGGTTGCCGGTTTGCCGGATTTCGCCAGCTGTTCCGCCTGGCGGACATTCAATCCGCGCTGGACGATCTGGCGCGCCAGGTCTTCGGGATTTTCCGCCGTTACCAGCGTCCGCGCGTGGCCGGCGGACAAGGCGCCCTCGTTGACTTGCTCCTGGACCCGTTCGGGCAGGGTCAGCAGCCGCAGCAGGTTGGCGATATGGCTGCGGCTCTTGCCGACTGCCTGCGCGAGGGCTTCCTGGGTATGCTGGAACTCATCCATCAGCCGCTGGTAGCCGCGCGCTTCCTCGATCGGCGTCAGGTCCTCGCGCTGGATATTCTCGACCAGCGCGATTTCCAGGGCTTCCCGGTCACTCAGTTCCTTGATGACAACCGGCACTTCGCGCAGCGCCGCCTGTTGTGCCGCTCGCCAGCGCCGTTCACCGGCAACGATTTCGTACGCGTTCGGCTGTACCGGGTGGCGACGGACCAGCAGGGGCTGCAACACGCCCTTTTCGCGGACCGATTCCACCAGGGCTGCGATGGCATCGGAATCGAAACGTTTCCGGGGCTGGCTCGAACCGGGAAGCAGCAGCTCCACCGGCACCATCTTGGATGTCCTCAGCCGGTCCAGCGACGCGTAATCTTCCTCTTCGTCGCCGAGCAGGGCCGATAAGCCTCGGCCAAGCCCTCGTCGCTTCGCTTCATCCGCCGCCATCATGCCGCGGCTTTCCGTTCCCGGCGCAGCATTTCGCCCGCCAGATGAATATAGGCCTGGCTGCCGGCGCAGCGCCAGTCATACAGCAAGACGGGCCGGCCATGGGACGGCGCCTCGGATACCCGCACATTGCGCGGAATGACCGTCCGGTAAACCTTGTCGCCGAAATGTTCGCGCACATTGGCCGCGACCATGTCGGACAGGTTGTTGCGGCGATCATACATGGTCAGGACGACGCCCTGGATCTCCAGCGCAGGATTGAACGCACGCTTGATCCGCTCGATCGTGCGGACCAGATGGCTCAACCCCTCCAGCGCGTAATATTCGCATTGCAGCGGCACCAGCACCGCATCGGCGAGGCACAGGGCATTCAGCGTCAGCAGCCCCAGGGCAGGCGGGCAGTCGATCAGCACAAAATCATAACCGGCGCAGGCCGGTCGGATGGCGTTGACCAGCCGGTATTCCCTTTCCGGCATTGAAATGAGCTCCAGTTCCGCGCCGGCGAGGTCGACCGAGGAAGGAATGATCGACAGGCCCGGAACAATCGTGTCGCGAACCGCATCGCCCAGCTGCGCATTGCCCAGCAACAGGTCATAGGTGGTGATGCTACGCGCATTGCGTTCGATACCCAGCCCCGTGCTCGCATTGCCCTGCGGGTCGAGGTCGATAATGAGCACCTTCTTGTTTGTCGCCGCCATCGCCGTTGCGAGATTGACGGTCGTTGTGGTCTTGCCGACGCCGCCCTTCTGATTGGCAACCGCCAGAATACGGGTGCGCTGGCCCGTCTTTGGCGCGGGCCCTGTAATCGGGCCAGGCATCAGGTCTTCAATGAGGGTGGACACGGGATGTAGCCTCCAATCGCACAATGCTGCCTTCGGGATCTGTCAGGCTAGAAAAGATATCATACGTAATATTCCACCCTTTTTGCGTTTCCGTCAATTCATCATCGACACGTCGGCCTTTTAAAAAAAGACATAGCGTTCTGGGTGTAACAAATGGTGCGGCATATTCAAGGAGGATTGGCAGAGGCGCCAGCGCGCGTGCCGTGACGATATCGGCTTGCCAGCCCGAAAGGGCTTCGGCGCGCGCCGTATGAACCGTAACCGGCGCGCCGGTGATGCGCGCGACTTCCCGCAGGAACGTGCCCTTGCGGTGGTTGGATTCAATCAGATGCGTTTCCGCGATTCCCATGATGGCGAGAACCAGCCCCGGAAAGCCGGCGCCGCTGCCGAAATCCACCAGAACCCGCGCATCTTCGGGAATATGGCGACGCCACAGATCATCCAGGGTCGATTCGCCAACGAGATTGACCCGCTTCGCCCATTTCCGCAGCAGATCCGCATAGGCCTCGAGCCGTTCGAGTGTTTCACGTGAAACATTGGTGGCCGCCCGGAACGCCGCCAGGCCGGAATCCTCAGGCACGGGCGGCGCTGCGTTGTACATATCGGAGCAGGGCGACCGTCGCGGCGGGGGTCACCCCCGAAATCCTGGCCGCCGCGCCAAGCGTACGTGGGCGAGCGGCCTGCAGCTTCTGCCGCACTTCCGTGGACAGGCTGCCAACAGAGTCGTAATCGAGATCAGACGGCAGAACGAGCTGGTCGTCCCGTCGGTAGGCCAGGATATCCGCATCCTGCCGCGCCATATAGCCACTGTATCGCCCGTCAATGGTGAGCTGTTCGGCAATGTCCGGCGCAATCGATCCGAGCGCCGGCCAGATCCCGGCCAGCAGGTCGAGGTCGATATCGGGAAAGGCAAGCAGCGTCGTCACGTCCCGGACGACGCCATCCGCCTTCACCGCAATGCCGTGCCGGGCCAGCATATTCGGGCTCGCCCGCAACGAACGGGCTAGGTCGCGCGCTTCTGCCAGCGCCGTTTCCTTGCGATGCCATGCCGCCAGCCGGATTTCCGACAGGCAACCGATCGCGGCGCCGATCGGACTCAATCGCTGATCCGCATTGTCTGCCCGCAGCCGCAGCCGGTATTCGGCGCGGGAGGTAAACATGCGGTAGGGCTCGTTAGCCCCTTTGGTGACCAGATCGTCGATCAGGACGCCGATATAGGCATCGGCCCGGTCCAGGATCAGGGGATCGCGGCCTGCCACGGCGAGCGCGGCATTCAACCCCGCCATCAACCCCTGCGCCGCCGCTTCCTCATATCCCGTCGTACCGTTGATCTGCCCGGCAAAATAGAGACCGGGGATACGGCGCGTCTCCAGGGAATGCAGCAGCGCCCGGGGATCCACATAATCATATTCGATCGCGTAGCCCGGGCGGATCATCGCCGCGTTCTCCAGCCCGGGAATTGTTTTCAGCAAAGCAGCCTGCACATCGCGGGGCAGGGAGGTTGAAATACCGTTCGGGTAAACGGTGAAATCGTCCAGCCCTTCCGGCTCCAGGAATATCTGATGACCGCTCTTGTCGGCAAACCGGACGACCTTGTCCTCGATGGACGGGCAGTAGCGCGGACCGGTGCCCTCGATCTGCCCGGAATACATCGGCGCGCGATCCAGGTTCGCCCGGATCAGATCATGCCCCGCCTTGGTGGTCGTCGTGATATGGCAATCGACCTGCCGCTGGCTGATACGGTCCGTCAGCGTCGAGAAAGGGACCGGGCAATCATCGCCCGGCTGCACGGTCAACCCCGCATAGTCGATGGTCCGGCCGTCCAGCCGCGGCGGCGTCCCAGTTTTCAGGCGACCCAGCGGAAAGCCGAACCGCGCCAGCGTCGCCGATAACCCGGTGGACGGCGCTTCACCGACCCGGCCCGCCGGAATTTTTTCTTCCCCGATATGGATCAGCCCGCCCAGAAACGTCCCGGTGGTCAGGACCACCGTCCGGGCCGACAGGCGCACGCCGTCGGCCGTGACAATCCCGCAGACCCGCCCGGAATCGTCGAGCAGGAGATCCTCCACGGCTGCGCCCCGAATTTCCAGATTCGGCTGTTGGGCAAGGCATTCCTGCATCGCCGCGCGATACAGTTTGCGATCCGCCTGCGCCCGGGGGCCCCGCACGGCTGGACCCTTGCGCTGGTTCAGCATCCGGAACTGGATGCCGGCGCGGTCAATGACCCGGCTCATTACCCCGTCAAGCGCATCGATCTCCCGGACAAGGTGACCCTTGCCAAGACCGCCGATGGCCGGATTGCAGGACATTTCACCGATGGTTTCGGGTTTGTGCGTCGCCAGCAGGGTCCGCGCGCCAAGACGCGCTGCCGCGGCCGCAGCCTCGCACCCGGCGTGACCGCCGCCCACCACGATAACATCCCAATGTGACATGGCGCGCAATCTAATGCCGGTCCCGGCGCAAGTCAAAACCTTGGTTGCGCTTTCATATCGCGGAATGTTTCACGTGAAACATTCAACGCTCACTTTCCGATGCAGAAATCCCGGAAGATGATATCCAGAAGGTCTTCCACATCGACTGTTCCGGTAATCCGTCCCAAAGCCCGGACAGCCAGCCGAAGATCCTCTGCCGCGAGTTCCGGCAGTGGCGCCGACCCGGCCCGAACCAGTGAGTCCCGGCACTCCTCAACGGCTTCCCGATGCCGGGCCCGGGTGATGACCGGGGCGCCGGACAACCCAAACCGGTCGGCAACGGCCTTGCCCAGGACCACCAGTAAACGATCAATGCCGGCCCCGGTCTGAACGGAAACCGGGCACACCGCAAGGGCAGGGGACGACAACAAGGGTTCCGCCACGCCGGGCAACAGGTCGATCTTGTTGATCACGACAATGGTATCTGCATCAACCAGATCGGCTCCCCCGAAATCGCCCGGTGCCGCCGCATCGCATACAACGAGTTTCAGATCCACGGTTCGGGCGCGTGCCCGGGCTCTGGAGACCCCCTCGGCCTCAACCGCATCGCCGGATTCGCGGATACCGGCCGTATCCGCCAGAACGACGGGATAGCCGCCCAGATCGAGATGAACCTCCACAATGTCCCGCGTCGTACCCGCCTGGGACGACACGATTGCCGCATCGCGCCGCGACAACAGGTTCAGCAGGCTCGACTTGCCGACATTGGGCGGGCCGAGAATTGCAATCTGGACGCCTTCGCGCAGCCGTTCCCCGCGCCGGTCATCCGCCAGATGTAGCGAGAGTTCTCGCGCGATCCCCAATATGTTCTCTTCGACCGATGCCATTACGGATTCCGGGAGCTCTTCCTCCGGGAAATCGATCAGCGCCTCGAAATGGGCCAGAACCCGTAGGAGCCGTTCCCGCCAGTTTTCATACAGATCGCCCAGCGCCCCGCCGCTCTGCCGCAGCGCCTGCCGACGCTGCGCTTCCGTCTCCGCGTCGATCAGGTCGATAAGCCCCTCGGCCCCGGTCAGGTCGAGCTTCCCGGCGAGAAACGCACGCCGGGTGAAAGCGCCCGGTTTCGCCATCGCCAGTCCCGGCTGCCGGGCCAATACCGCAAGCACCGCCGGAGAGCTTTTTAAAAAGCCATGAACATGCAGTTCCAGCACATCCTCGCCCGTGAAACTGCCCGGCGCGGGAAACCAGAGCGCGAGTCCGTCATCCAGGGATTCGCCGCTGTCCGGATCGCATAACCGGACCCTCGTTGCAACCCGGGGCCCCGGCAGATCCCTGCCCGTCAGCACCGAATAAACCGGACCCGCCGCCGGACCCGACACCCGGATAACCGCGATCCCGGCCCGACCGGAACCGCTCGATAATGCATAAATGGTGTCACTCATGGACGAGCGCGCGCTACCGCCTATTTGCTACCCTTGCCGCCCGCGAACTGGGACCAGAACGCCTTCTGCATCTGTTCGAGCCCCTGCACGCCGGCCGGCATCCACGCTTTGAGCAGGGCTTCTGTATCCCGGCCGGCCAGCGCATCCGACAACCGGTCCTGGAGCTGCTGCATCAGCGCTTCCTGCATCGGCGCAACATCCGGAAGGCCCAGAAACTGCCGCGCCTCTTCCGGCGTACAGTCTACTTCTATCTGGATTTTCATAGCCGATACCCTCGCAGTCCGTTATCTAAGCTTGGTGTTGCCGACCGTTAAAACCGACACGACCCGATTCGATAGCCGTCTATTGACCCCACCGGGCCCAACATCAATGTCACTCTATATCATATCGCGACTTCATTCACCCGCCCGCTTCCCGCAAGGAAACCGTCCGTCATGACACGCAATTACCTCGCTGAGGAAACCAGCCCCTATCTGCTCCAGCACAAGGATAACCCGGTTCACTGGCGACCCTGGGGCGAGGCGGCACTGGACGCGGCCAGGGACAGCGGCAAACCGATCCTGTTGTCCGTCGGTTACGCCGCCTGCCACTGGTGTCACGTGATGGCGCATGAAAGTTTCGAAGACGAAACCATCGCCGGGATCATGAACGACCTGTTCATCAATATAAAGGTCGATCGCGAGGAACGGCCCGATATCGACGTGATTTATCAGGCAGCCCTCCAGATGCTTGGCGAACAGGGCGGCTGGCCCCTGACGATTTTCCTCAATGATGCGGGCGAACCGTTCTGGGGCGGCACCTATTTTCCCCCGACCCCCCGTTTCGGCCGGCCCGCCTTTACTGATGTCCTGAAAGGAATTGCCGGCGTCTATCGGGACGATCCGGAACGGGTCCGGAATAACGCCACGGCATTGACCGAAGGCCTCAAGCGCCTCGGCCAATCGGAATCCGGCGGCGACATCCCGGCCGCCCGCGTGAACATGATCGCCGAACGCCTCGTCCGGGAAATCGACCCCGTGCATGGCGGGATCGGCGGCGCTCCAAAGTTTCCGCAACCGTCCTTTCTCGAACAACTCTGGCGCGCCTACAAACGCACCGGGCAGAAGACCTATGCGGACGCGGTCCTGCTTTCCGTGACACAGATGTGCCAGGGCGGCATCTATGACCATCTTCGCGGCGGACTGGCCCGTTACTCGACCGATGAACGCTGGCTCGCGCCGCATTTCGAGAAAATGCTGTACGACAACGCCCAGCTGGTCGATCTCCTGGCATTGTTGTGGCAGGAAACCCGCAATCCGCTCTACGCGCAGCGCGTGGCCGAAACCATAGACTGGGTCCTTGGCGATATGACCGACGCGGAAGGCGCGTTTTACAGCTCCCTCGATGCCGATAGCGAAGGGGAGGAGGGTAAATTCTGCGTCTGGTCCGAAGCGGAAATCGACACGGCCCTTGGCCCCGACGCGACGCTGTTCAAAAAATACTACAACGTTTCCGCCGGAGGAAACTGGGAAGGCCATAACATATTGAACCGGCTACATAATATTGAACCGGCCGATGACGAAATCGAGGATATCCTCGCGACATGCCGCCGCACCCTGCTGGCTATTCGCGAGGCCCGCATCCAACCCGGCAAGGACGACAAGGTACTGGCCGACTGGAACGGCCTGATGATCGCCGCCCTGGTCAATGCCGGCGCCGCCTTCGGCCGGCAGGACTGGATCGACGCCGGCGCCCGCGCCTTCGCCTTCGTACACGACCGGATGACCCTGGACGGACGGCTGCGGCACGCCTGGCGCGCCGGTAAACTGAACCACCCGGCCACGCTGGACGATTATGCCGCCATGTGCCGGGCGGCGCTGGCCCTGTTCGAAATCTGCGGCGATCCCGCCTATCGCGCCGCCGCGACGGCCTGGCTGGACATCGTCGAACGTCATTACGCCGATACCACGGGTGGCGGCTATTTTCTCGCGGCGGACGATACGCCAGGCCTGATCACCCGCACCAAATCGGCAGCGGATAACGCCGTGCCATCCGGCAACGGCATGCTGACAGCGGTATTCGCCCGGCTTTACTACCTGACCGGGGACAAGACATACCTGGACCGCGCGCAAGGCATCGTCGCCGCGTTCTCGGGTGAACTGGATCGCAATGTCTTTCCGCTATCCACATTGCTGAACGCCAACGACCTGATGCGCAATGCGGTACAGATCGTTATTGCCGGTGCTCCGGATGCCGAAGATACACAGGCACTGCGCCGCGCGGTCACCGATGTTTGCCTGCCCAACCGCATCCTCACGGTGCTGCCGCCGAACACGGAACTGCCGGCTACCCATCCCGCCCATGGCAAGGGGCAAAAAGCGGGCACGGCCACGGCCTATGTCTGCCAGGGCATGATCTGTTCACCGCCGCTCACCGATGCCGGCGACCTGCGGACCGACCTCGCCACCCGATAGGACAATCCGGCCATGGAAACCATTGTCCTCCAGAGCCCCGTCGGCCCGGTGCATGTAACCGCCGATGACAATGTCATCTACCGCATCATGATCGGCGACGGCCCTGCGGAAACCGGCGAAACGCCCTTGTTGTGCCGCGCCGCAGAACAGCTCACCGCCTATTTCGCGGGCACGGCCAAAACATTCGACCTGCCGCTCGTCCCGCCGGAAACGCCCTTCCAGGCCCGTGTCCGCGCCGCCATGATCGCCATCCCCTATGGCGAAACCCTGACCTATGGTGCGCTCGCCGCGCAAATCGGCGGCGTCGCCCGCGCCGTGGGCCAGGCCTGCGGTCACAACCCGGTCCCCGTCATCGTGCCCTGCCACAGGGTTCTGGCGGCCGGCGGTGCCATCGGCGGGTTTTCCGGCGGCGACGGAACACCCACGAAACGAAAACTGGTCGCCCTAGTGGTTACCGCCTAACATAAGAGTCCTTTTTAGGATTCCCTTTGATGATTGTCTGTGCGAATCTA
>JAQCHR010000541.1 GCA_027619655.1 Pseudomonadota bacterium | reverse complement strand
GATCGCGGTACCGGCCTTCACGCTGAATATCCGGGAGAACGACATTTTCAATCCGGCGACGACGCCGCCGGACCGTGTCGGTGCGCTGAGCGATTATATCTGGCAGAGAGACGAGGCCATCCGCAGCACATGCCCGGTCCATTCCTACGTGGCGATCGGCCGCGATGCCGCAATACTGCGCGACTCGGATCCATGCCAGTCGCTTGGCCCGGGATCCGCGTTCGATATCATGCGGCGGGAAAGATATTCGCTTTTACTGCTCGGCTGCACATTTACCGAGGGCGCCACCTTCGTCCATCATGTCGAGGCGGAATCAGGGGTGCCCTATCGCGAATGGATAGAATTGCCGCGCCAGATTCAGCTTGGCGCGGCGCCGGTCAAAAGTATCGCCGTGCGATATTATGCACGGGCCCGCCATCTGGACGGTACGAATGACCTCTCCAGCGTCGAAAGCGCCGCCGTGAACCGGAATGCCGGGACAGTGGTTCCCATTCCGGGAAGCCCAAGGCAGAGCCACCTGCTGGACCTGACCGAGCTGACCGGAATCGTCCGTGATGTCATATCCCGTGAACCATTCGCCTTGTTCCGCCAGAATCAGGAAGCCTGATGGCCGCGCATACCAACCCCTTGGACCTGTTCCTGAACGCCGCCCGGGAAAACCCGGATCGCCCCGCCGTTTCAAGCGGGGTGGAAACAGTATCCTATGCGGAAATGGCCGCGCGAACGATGCGCCTGGCCCATGCCATCCGGTCGGCAGGAACGCCCCATCCGAGGGTCGCCATTTCGCTGCCAAAGGGTGCCTGGGCTTATGCCGCTATGTTCGCTTCCCTGATGGCCGGGGGCTATTACACGCCGCTAAACCTGGAACATCCGCAGGAAAAGCAGAACCGCACGGTTTCCCAGTTCAAACCAAATGTCCTTGTCACAATGACCCGAACCGAAGCTGCCGGGCTGGCAATTCCCGACGGCTGCATCGTCGCAGCGATAGATGATTTGCCGGAAGCAGCAGGCGCGCTGGACCCGGAAGCGCCCCACGATCTGGCTTATGTAATGTTTACTTCCGGATCAACAGGGCAGCCCAAGGGGGTGATGATCCCGCGAAACGCCCTGGCGCATTACGTACGCTGGGCGCATGACGCTATGTCCGTCACTCCGGAAGATCGCTGGTCGCAGCATCCCAATATCGCCTTCGACCTTTCTGTACTCGATATTTTTGGTGCATTGTGCGCCGGTGCCTGCCTGTTTCCCATTCTCACAAAGAAGGACAGGTTGCTGCCCGCTGATTTCATCCTTCGGCACGGGCTGACGATCTGGAACAGCGTACCGAGCGTTATCGACCTCATGGTCAAGGCGCGTCAGGTAACGCCCGAACGTCTGGGGAGCCTGCGGCTGGCTACATTCTGCGGGGAACCGCTTCTGCGGCAGCATCTCGATGCACTCTTTGCCGCCCGATCCGACCTGCTGGTGCACAATACCTACGGGCCCACTGAAGCCACCGTTTCCATGACCCTCGTAGCGCTGACAACCGGAAACTATCGCGAAAAATGCGCGAATTCGGTGACGCTGGGCGAACCGGTCGCCGGCATGCAAATTCTGCTGGAGGATGGCGATACACCCGACGAAGGCGAGGCCGTCATTGCCGGCCCGCAGGTCGCACGCGGATACTGGGAAAATCCGGAACTTACCAGTACAGCCTTCGGTGAACGGAATGTCGACGGCGAATCATTGCCAGCCTATCGCACCGGCGACTGGGTCCGTCGGAAGGGCAAGGATCTGTATTTCGTGGCGCGCATCGACCGCCAGATCAAGCGACATGGCTTTCGCCTGGAGCTGGGTGAAATCGACTCCGCATGCCGCGATGCCGGCGCGACGGCGGCCTGCACCGTTTACATTAATGAAAAGCTGGTCACCTTCCTTGAGGGGGTGGACGATGCCCAACAGGCTGAGTTCCTGCGTCGACTGGCGACGGTCCTTCCTGGTTACGCGATGCCAACAGAGGTTCGATCGCTGCCAATTCTGCCCAGAACAGCAAACGACAAGATAGACGCACTAGCGCTGGAAGCGACGCTTCGGCACGGCCAGTAAATACGCAGGGACCCGGAAATTGAGGAAAAAATGAACAAGTCGGAAATTAGACGGAAAATTCTGAGCATGCTGACGTCGGATTTTGCGCGGGCCGGCATGGCTCCGGACGACGTCGGGGATAATCTCGACCTTCTGGACGCCGGTATTGTCGACTCGTTCGGCTTCATCAATCTTAGCCTGCAACTGGAAGAGACCTTCAATATTCCGATTGATATCAGTGAACTGGATGATGATTCCCCGTCCACCATTGCGAATCTCGTTTCGATGATCGCGCAGAAACAGACCAACAGGACGACCTAGCCTGATCCCGGAACTGAAGCCGACTACATCGTGAAACCCAAGAATTTCAAGGCTGTTCGACTGGACTCATTATCCGGCTCTCAGCGCATGGCGGCGGCCGGTCTCGTCATCGAATCCCTGCCACAGTATTACGAC
>JAQCHR010000540.1 GCA_027619655.1 Pseudomonadota bacterium | reverse complement strand
GATATTGTCCGGCGACAGGACGAGGATCCGGCGCATCGTGGCGACGGAATCCGTCGTGGGGCGATCGCCATTGGCGCCGCGGATCGCGCGCCCGTATAGGATCAGCAGGTCGATATTGTCCGGCACGGCCTGCACGGCCCCGGCCAGGGCATCGCGCGCTTTCTCGGGCTGGCCCAGCACCGCGTAGGACCGGGCAAGCCGCGTCCAGCCGGCGATATCGCCCGGGTTTTCCTTCAGTTTTTCCGCCAGTTGCGCGACCATGCCCTCGATCATCGCCTGGCGGTCCTCGGGCGACATGTTCTGCGCATCCGCCATCTGTTCCGCCGAGGGGCCGGGCGGCGCTTCGGCCGGTTGCGGCGCTTCCAGCCCCAGTTCGCCGGCCAGTTCGGCAAGCTGCTGCATCGGGAAGGGGGCCGCCGCGAAATGCCTGCGGGCGTCCGCCAGCGCCGCCAGCGCCATGTCCTTCCTGTTCTGCACGGAATAGGCGCGGATCAGCCGCTGCCAGCCGGCGAAGTCGCGCGGATCCTCGGCCAGCCGCTGGGCCAGCCCGTCGATCATGCCGTCGATCATCGCCTGGCGTTCCTCGGGCGACATCTGGGCGGCGGCAGCCATTTCCGCCTTGGTCGGGCCGCTTTGCGGGCCGGAATCGGGCGATTGCGGTTCCGGCATGATCGTGGCGACATCGAGACCCAGCGCTTCCGCCGTATTCCGGATCCGGTCGCGCACGGCGGGCACCCACGGGGCATCGCCCGGCGAATCCGCCAGCAGCGCCGCCCATTGGTCCAGCGCCTGCTTGCGGTTGCCGGCCTGATCCTCGGCCAGCGCCATATAAAACCGGGCGCGGGAATCGGCCGGGTCCAGTTTCAGCGCGGTTTCGAAGGCGGTGCGGCCCGCCGGGGTCACAACGCTCGACGCGGCCATGAACAGTGCCTCGCCATAGGCGGAATACAGGCTCGGTTCGCCGGTTTCCAGTTTCAGCGCCCGTTCGAAGGCGGCGACCGATTCCCGGTAGCTGCCGATCGACATATAGGTGCGCGCCAGCAGGACCCAGCCCTGCAGATCGTCCGGTTCCTTTTCGAGCCGCTTTGCCAGCGTCGCCGCCGAGGCTTCCAGGCTGGTCGCGGCTTCGCCATTGGCGGCAGTCTGGGTCCGTTCGCCCGCGCGCTCGGCAAAGGGAAGGCCGGGCAGGTGGGGTGCGCCCCGCTGCGTATAGAAGCCCAGCGCCACGGCCGGGATGGCGATAGCCAGGATCACCGCAAGCGTGCGGTTCAGGCTGTGGGAGGCGGCCGGTTTCGCGTTGTTCCGTTTCCGGTCGGCCAGCAGGATGCGGCGGGAAATCTCCGTTTTCGCGGCCTGCGCCTGGTCGGCGGTCAGCAGGCCCCGGTCATAATCATACCCGACCTGGTCAAGCTGATCCTTGTAGACCTCGATATCATAGGCGGCGGCGTCCTCGCCCGGTCCGCGGCTGCGGATCAGGGGAATCAGCACGGCTGCGATGGCGGCCAGGCACATGAAGACGGCGATGATCCAGACAGTCATGGACGTGAATCACCTCCGTCGAGAAGGGTGGCGAGCCGGTCGCGCTCTTCCGGACTCAACCGTTCGGGCGCATCGCTGCCATCCGCCATCGCTGTTCGGCGACGTCGGAACCACAGCGTCAGGCCGGCCACGGCAATGATGAGAACTATGGCCGGGCCGAACCACAGGAAATAGGTCTTGCCCTTCACCGGCGGGCGCAGCAGGACGAAATCGCCGTAGCGCGAGACCAGGTAATCCATCACCTGCGTGTCGCTGTCGCCGGCCACCAGCCGTTCGCGCACGAGAATCCGCAGGTCGCGGGCGAGGTCCGCATTGGAATCGTCGATCGACTGGTTCTGGCAGACCAGGCAACGGATATCGCGGGACAGTTCGCGCGCGCGGCCTTCCAGGGCCGGGTCTTTGAGTATTTCGTCGGGCAGGACGGCGAGCGCCGGCAGGCTGAACAGGGTCAGCAGGAGCAGGACAAGGGCGGCACGGAAGTTCATCGCCGAAGCTCCTCGATCAGGGGCAGGATGGTGTCTTCGAGCGTTTCGGGAAACAGCGGGCCGACATGGCGGTAGCGGATCCGCCCTTCCCGGTCGATGACATAGGTTTCCGGCACGCCATAGACGCCCCACTCGATCCCGGCGCGGCCGGACAGGTCATGGCCGATCCGCTGATAGGGATCGCCCAGTTCATCCAGCCAGGCCAGCGCGGCGTTTTTCCGGTCCTTGTAGTTGATGCCGTAGATCGGGACGGTTTTTTCTTCCGCCAGCCGCATCAGCACCGGGTGCTCCGCCCGGCACGGCACGCACCAGGAGGCAAAGACGTTGACCAGCGAGACCTCGCCGCGCAGGTCGGCTTTCGCCAGCCCCGGCTTGTCGGTCTTGAGCGGCTCCAAATCAAATTCCGGCGCGGATTTATCGATCAGCGCCGATGGCAGGATGCTTGGATCCTTGGTCAGGCCGATGGCGAAATAGGTGGCGATGCCGAGAAACAGCACCAGCGGCAGCAGAAA
>JAQCHR010000539.1 GCA_027619655.1 Pseudomonadota bacterium | reverse complement strand
AAACCTCAAGAGAACCGAATCACGCTACCAGCACCGAGACAACAGGGAGTTTTTCAACAGCCTCAACCATCTTCTGACCATTCCACCTGAGGAACCCGCCCCAATGCAACCCACTCAACAGCCTCAGAAACAAAACAGTATGGCGGCAGCTCTATCGAGGCCAAAAAGGTAATGTTCTCCTCAACCAATTTTCACGACCTTCCCGCTATCGCCGCATACAAACCCGGACCAGCGCGCCATCAACAGCCGCCGCTTTTCCAACAAATCCGACCGCGCATAAGCTCGCTCTACATCGGAGCCGACTTTATGCGCCAAGCTCATTTCCGCAACCTCGCGTGGTGCGTTCGCAACTTCTGACGCCCAATCGCGAAAGGTAGAGCGAAAACCATGCACCGTAACGCCCTCTACCGCCATTCGGCGCAACAGCATCAGCATTGCCATGTTCGACAATGGCCTATGCCGCTTTTGCCCCTCAAACACATATTCGGAGTCCAGCGCTCGCAAAGGCTCCAGAATCGCCAGCATTTCGTCTGTCAAAGGCACTCGGTGATTCACGCCAGTCTTCATTCGCACTGCGGGGCAAGTCCATAGCCGATCTGCAATATCTACTTCCGACCAGCGCATACCCAAGACCTCGCCAGTGCGCGAACCGGTCAGGCAGGTAAACATCAACGCTTTTGCCGCCATCGCCTCTCGACCCTTCAGATGGGCATAGAAAGTGGGCACGTCCTGCCAACGCATGGCCTTGTGGTGTTTTGCCTTTGCAGTAACTTTAGGCAGTACTTTGGCGTCCTTGATCGCGGTCACAGGGTTCTCACCGTCTCTGAACCCCTTGGACTTCGCCACGTCCAACACGGTCTTGATCCGCTGCGCCAATCGTCGCGCGGTTTCGTGCTTTTCGGTCCAGATCGGTGACAAGCACATCAAGACCTCTGGCTGCCCGACGCTATCGACTGGCATTCTCCCCATTTTTGGAAAGGCATAATCGCGCAAAGTGTTGATCCATTGCTGGCCATGCTTTGCATTCTTCCACGTCGGCATGCGGTCTATATGAACCTGTTGGGCGATTTCTTCGAATGTCGGGATTTCGCGCTGGGCATTAAAACGCGGGTTCAAGCCCCGTTTCGCCATCCGGCGATATTCCAGCGCCCGATCCCGCGCCTGGTGCAGTGTCACCACATCCGCGCCGCCCAGACCAAAGTCTGTTCGCAATGGCGCGCCCATTTTGTTTTTTTGCCCCTTGACCGTGACGCGCACGATCCAGCGTCGCGCACCAGAAGGATCGACGACAAGATAAAGCCCATTGCCGTCACCATGACGCCCTACGCCAAGATTTTCCGCCAGCTTTTTTGTCAGTTTTCCAGACAGCGCCGCCATCGTTCATACCACAATTCATACCACGTAAGGAAACAATACGGGAGTAATCGAAAGAAATCCAGCATGATCGCATTTTTGTGTAACTGCCAATAAAACAACAAAAAAAGGCCGCCAAAGGCGACCTATCATAACCAGAAAAAATGTAAGCTGGCGGAGGGAGTGGGATTCGAACCCACGTTAGGGAGTTACCCTAAACACGCTTTCCAAGCGTGCGCCTTAAGCCACTCGGCCATCCCTCCGACGCCGTATTCCGGCAGCGCGATACTTAGCCGACCGTCCGGAAGAGGGCAAGCGGAGCGCGCAGTGGATTTCCGGGTGCCGCAGGGCCGAAAGAAGTGCTAGCTTGGCCGGACGGCGTCTTTCCTTCAGTCACATCCGATCGGCAGACATGTCCACACTCAAAATCCTCGGCCGCTTCGTCCTCGCCCTCGCCTTCGGCGAGTTCCTGTTCGGCCTTTGGATCTGGCTGGCGGGGCACGACGTCACGCGCAGCGCCGGCGAGCTCTGGTACAAGCTGGCCCCGGGATCGCTCAATCTCAGCCAGGCCGTGGTGCAGCGCTATCTGCATCCGGAAATCTGGGAGCAGGTCGCCGTGCCGCTGCTGGTGCGGCCGTTCTGGGAGGCCGTCGTCTTCCTGTTCATCGTGTTTTTCGTCCTCGGCAGCGGCATGGTGTTCTTCGCCCGCCGCCGCCGCCCGCGGCCGAGCGAGCGGTCCTGAGCGACGCGCGTGCCCGACGCGCGCACGGCATCGCACTCAGCTCAGTCCGGATATCCCGCAAGCGCCCGCACCGCCGCCGCCGTGAGCCCGGCCGCCCGCATCTCCGCCAGGGTCCGCGCCTTGTCCCGTTTGGCGAAGCGCCTGCCGTCTTCGCCGACAAGCAGCGGATGATGCCAATAGGCGGGCGCCGGCAGGCCGAGCAGCGCCTGCAGCACCCGGTGGACATGGGTCGCCTCAAGCAGGTCCTCGCCGCGCGTGACCAGGGTCACCCCCTGCACGGCGTCGTCGACGACGACCGCCAGATGATAGCTGGTGGCGATATCCTTGCGGGCGATCACCACGTCGCCGAACAGCGCCGGAGTCACGTCGATGCGGCCGCGGCCCCGGTCCTCGAAGCCGAGCGGACCGCAGCGCCGCGCCGCGAGGGTGGCGTCCAGTCGCAGCGCGTGCGCCTCCCCGG
>JAQCHR010000030.1 GCA_027619655.1 Pseudomonadota bacterium | reverse complement strand
GTGATAGCGATGATGTTTCGGAAAGACCGTGCCATCCGGCGCGATCATGTCGAAGACCCATTCGCCGCCCGTTCGCAAGTCGATCCGCTGCGTGCAACACGAGAAGCCGTCCGGCCCCCACCATTGCGGCAGCGTTTCAGGGTTAATCCACGCGCCCCACACGACGGCGCGCGGCGCCCGGATGACCCGTTGCAGCACCATGGTGCGCTCGGCCGCGCCCGCGAGGTTATCCAGCCCCGCGCCGAAGCCTTCCCGGTAGCCTGCCGCCATGTCCGCCGCCAGCGAGGAAAGCTGCACCGTGACGACCAGCCGGCTGCGCGCCGGGGTTCCCGAGAAATTCGCCGTCACCAGCGCGGCCGATTGCGTCACGCCTTCGGATGAAATCACCTCGTAATTCACGCTGCGCAGCGAAGGCTGCAGCATCAGCCAGCCACACTCGCATCGGATGTCCGGATGGCCCTCATCCTTGCAGAGGGAAACCTCGCGCCCACCCACCCTGGTATCGGCCTCCAGGAAGTCGACCGTGACCGAGGGCGATGGCGCCGCCCAGACCGCGCGCGCGGCCGGGTCCGTCCATGCCTCCCACAACGTGGCCAGGGGCGCGGCGATTTCCCGTTCGAAAGTAAGTGTCGCAAAGCGCCCCTTTTCGTCGTCAGTCACCGCCCGGCTTGCACAGCCCTTATCGGGATTCTGTGTCATTCTTCGCTATCCTTCATCATATCCATCACAAATCCATCCAGCCGGTCGAGCCGGGCTTCCCAGACAGCCTGCTGTTCGTCGAGCCATGTCCGCGCCGGATCCAGTGCCCCCGGCACGAGGGCGCAGGTACGGACCCGCCCGTCCTTGGACGTGGTGATCAGCCCCGCCTCCTGCAGCACGGAAAGGTGCCGCATCACCGTGGGCAGCCGCAGTCCCGTGGGGCCGGCCAGATCCGTTACCCGCGCCGGTGTTTCGGCGAGCCGGGTCAGGATCGACCGGCGGGTCGGATCAGCGAGCGAGCGAAAGAGCAGCGAGAGTTCCGGATCATACTTAGTCATACTACTAACTGTTATCCGGTCCTGCCGATGGCGCAAGCAAAAACTTCGTCGAACAGCTAAGTATTATACATGATCGTCCCGGGTTCCCGGCGCAGGCGCGGCGTGTACAATACGGGATCAACAGGCAGAAACAGGGGGATTCCATGAACGGCAGCAGCAGGGCGAACGCGGCAGGCAAACCGGTGGCGGTGGTGATCGGGGCCACCTCCAAGTGGCAGGCGGATGGGCGCAACACTCATCTGTCGCATGGCCACGCGCTCGACGACAGCGCCCTGCCGGTCGGCATCCGCTGGGGCATTGGCGGCGCGGTCGCGCAGAAATTTGCCGCCGAAGGCTTCTTTACCGTGCTGACGACGCGCAAGGCGGCCAATGCCACGGCGCTGCAGGATGCCATCCGCGTGCAGGGCGGGGACTGCCTGATCGTGGAACTGGACCTGTCATCCGACGCGTCCGTCAAGGCGGCCTTCGCCACGATCCGCGAAGAAGGCGGCGACCCGGACGTCCTGGTCTACAACGCCGGCTACCTGGAAGGGCGCGACCTGCCGAAGGAAAAGGAGCTGCTGGAGCATATTCCCGTGGAGATGTTCGACACCGCCCAGCACATCGCCAGCCGGGGCCCGTTCCTGGTAGCAAAGGAAGTGCTGCCCGCCATGCGCAAGAAGGGCGCGGGCACGTTCCTGTTCTCCAACAATTCCAAGTCGCTGCGCGGCACCAAGCGCAATACCGGCGAATCGCTGTACTACCCGCGCGTCATGATGCGCACGCTGGCGCAGGTGCTGACCGAGGAATATTCCGAGCACGGCATCCATGTCGCCAATATCGTGATCGACGGCACGATCGACTCCCCCGGCACGCGGGCGCTGCCCAAGGCAAAGGCGAACCCCGACGCGGTAATGAACCCGGTCAAGATCGCCGAGGCCTTCTACTACCTGCACACCCAGGACCGTTCCTGCTGGACGCATGAACTGCAACTGACGCCGCATGTGACCAAGCCGAGTCATTGAAGGGGCTTCGATACATTTTGTTACATTTTCACGGATTGCCGGCACACTTTTGCGACAACGAGGGGCCATAGTCATCTTGCTGCCGCCTGACGTGAGTGGCGGCATAGTTATCGCGTTCTCTCCGGGAGACATGAAAATGAAGGCTTGGATATTTGCCCTGGCGGCGCTGGGATGCAGCGCGACCGGGGCTATAGCGCAGGGCGGTTTCAACCCCCAGGCGCAGGCGCGCGACGCGCTGTCGCAACCTTTCAGCGGCATCACGACGGGCGGGACCGTGCGACGCGGGCTGTATCCGATTCAGGAAACTGGCGTTTCTGTTCAACCGGTTATCGACGCGGCGCGGGCATTCCTTGCCGCCCTGGATGACAAGCAACAGGCGCTTGTCAGCTTTACTGTGGACGACAACGCCTGGCGGAACTGGGCCAATATTCACCGCTTCCCGCGCGAAGGCCTGTCGCTGGAGGATATGTCGCCGGAACAGCGGGACCACGCGCATGCCCTTTTGCAGGCGTCATTGAGCGCGAAGGGATACCGGGCGGCGCGGGATATCATGCGCCTGAACCATCATCTGGCGGAACTGGTCGCGAATTTCGAGGATTATGGCGAGCACCTCTACTGGTTCGCTGTTTTCGGCGATCCGGCGCCGGACGAACCCTGGGGCTGGCAGATCGAAGGTCACCATCTGATCGTGAATTATTTTGTCATTGGCGATCAGATTGTCATGACGCCGACCTTCATGGGTTCGGAACCCATTAGCGCGAATTCGGGCAAGTACGCGGGAACGGCGATCCTAAACGCCGAGCAGGAGCAGGCCCTTCGCCTGATGCAGTCGCTTTCTACGGACCAGCAGAAGGTTGCACGGCTTGGCGACAAGCAGGGCCGTTCGGAAAACCTGGCTGAGATGTTCAAGGACAATATCACGATTCCGTATCGTGGACTGGCCGCGGCCGACATGACGCCGATGCAACGTGACGGACTGATGGGGCTGGCCGCGCTGTTCGTCAGGAACCTGCGCGACGGACATGCCGCCGTGAAAATGACGGAAGTCGAGGCGCATCTGGACGAGACGCATTTCGCCTGGATCGGCGACACCGACGAAGATGCCGTATTCTATTACCGCATCCACAGTCCGGTTATCCTGATCGAATTCGATCATCAGGGACCGATTGCGCTGGACGGCGACAGGAGCAAGCCGACCCGCAGGCATATCCATACGGTCGTGTGCACGCCGAACGGCAACGATTATGGCCGCGACCTGCTGCACCAGCACTATGATGCAACAGCGAACGATCCCAACCACAGGCACCGCTAACCCCGGAAACCGTCGAGGCTGGTGCGTGTTACATAGCTCGCCGGGTTGAAATGCTGGTCACGACCGCAACACCGTCCCCGCCTGCGCGCCGGTCGTGCCGCCCGCCGTGTAGGTTACCGCCCCGTTGACGATGGTGTATTCGACGCCGCGCGACGGCATCACCATGCGCTTGCCGCCGCCGGGCAGGTCGTGGCGGCGTTCGCCGCGGTTGGAGGAGCCGATGCCGGCAGGGTCGAAGATCGCGATATCGGCGGCGAGGCCTTCGCACAGCCGGCCGCGATCCTTGATGCCGTAGAAATCGGCCGGGTCGGTCGTCAGCCGGCGCACGCCTTCCTCCAGCGTGATGGCCTGGTGTTCGCGCACCCAGTGGCCGAGCAGGAAGGTCGGGTAGCCGGAATCGCACAGCATGTCCACATGCGCGCCGCCGTCGCCGAGGCCGATGAGCATCGCCGGATTGTTGAGGATTTCCACCATGCGGTCGACCCGGGTGTTGAAGGTCGCCATGGTATAATCCAGCCGTATGTCGTCCGCGACCGTCAGGTCGAGAAAGACGTCGACCGGATCCTTGCCCTCGGTGCGGGAAATTTCCGCCACCGTGCGCCCCTCGTATTTCTTGAGGTCGGGATTGAACACCTCGTGCAGCGTTACCCGTTCCCAGCTTCCGAAGGAAAGGTTTGTCGTGGCCAGTTCATGGCGGAACTGGTCGCGGAAGGTTTTGTCCGCATAGACGGCCTTCTGCGCTTCCAGCGACTTGTCCGCGAAGACCCGTTTCCAGGACGGGAAGGCGGCGAAGGAGAAGGGGCTGCGCATGTCCACTTCGCGGGTCAGCGGCAGCGGCGAGGTCTGCGGCCGCGCGCCACGTTCGATCAGCGGCGCGGCCTTGCGCAGCGTGTCACGCACCGCTTCGGGGATATCGTCCCGGTCGAACATGGCGATGAAGGTGACGGGCCGCCCGCTTTCGCGCAACAGCAGGTCGAGTGTCGCGGATTGTTCGTCCTCCAAAATGGCGATCTGCCGGGTCAGCGCGATTTCGATGGCGCCCTTGCCCTTCGCCTTCAGCATGCGGGCATAGGCGGTCAATTCGGTATCGTCGGCCAGGCGGCAGGCCAGCGGCCGCCCCCCGTATCCCAGGTGCTGGTTCAGCACGGTGCTGGAAAAGCCGAAGGCGCCGCAATCCATCGCTTCGCCCAGCAGCCCGGCGATGCGCGCCGTCTCATCCGGCGTCGCCGCGCGCTCCATCGATTCCTCGCCCATCACGTAGTGGCGGAACGGCGTCAGCGGCGCAAGGAAGGCGATGTTGAGCGACGGGTTATAGGATTCCGCGGCCTTCATATATTCGGGAAAGCTCTCCCAGTCCCAGGTGATGCCCTTGTTGAGCACCTCGTAGGGGATGGCCTCCACATTCACCAGGTCGCGCATGGCAATCTCCCGCGCTTCCGGCAGGCAGGGCGCCAACCCGACACCGCAATTGCCCATCATCACGCTGGTCACGCCGTGCCAGCTCGACGGGGTGAGGTCGCGGTCCCAGCAGATTTGCGCGTCATAATGCGTATGCGGGTCGATGAAGCCGGGGGAAACGACGCAGTCGCTGGCGTCGATCACCTTGTCCGCGAGGCCGTCCACATCGCCGATGCCGACGATCCGGCCATCCGCAATTGCCACATTGCCCTGAAACGCCGGCGCGCCGGTGCCATCGACAAGGCTGCCGTTCCGGATCAGTAGATCGTACGCCATTGCTTCCCTCCCACAACGAATGACTTCGGTGGGGAAGGATAGATCAGCCATAACACGCGGTAAATGGCCCCCGGCGAAACGCGGCAGCGGCAACAGTTGACGCCCCCGCCAGCCATGCCGCAGACTCCCCATTACAGGCGACACCACCGGAGAGTCCCCCATGCCCACCGCTGCCACCACCCGAGCCCCCGAAACCGCCACGTTTGACGCCGTCATCGTCGGCGCGGGATTCGCGGGCATGTACATGCTGCACACGCTGCGCCAGCTCGGTTTTACCGCGCGGGTCTATGAAGGCGGCGGCGGGGTTGGCGGGACGTGGTACTGGAACCGTTTCCCGGGCGCGCGCTGCGATATCGAGAGCCTGCAGTATTCCTATTCCTTTTCCGACGAACTGCAGCAGGAATGGGAATGGACCGAGAAATACGCGCCGCAAACGGAAATCCTCGAATACGCCAACCATGTCGCCGACCGCTTCGACCTGCGCCGGGACATCCGTTTCGATACACGGGTGACCAAAGCCGGTTATGACGACGGCGCGAAGCGCTGGACTGTCGAGACCAACCGGGGTGACAGGGTCACCGCGCAGTTCTGCATCATGGCGCTGGGCTGCCTGTCGGCGGCGAACAAGCCGGATTTCCCGGGGCTGGCGGATTATACCGGGCCGGTCTATCACACAGGCGAATGGCCGCATGACGGCGTTGATTTCACCGGGCTGCGCGTGGGGGTGATCGGCACCGGGTCGTCGGCGATCCAGTCGATCCCGCTGATCGCGAAGCAGGCGAAATCGCTGACGGTATTCCAGCGCACGGCGGCCTACACCGTTCCCGCCTGGAACGAAAAACTGGACCCCGACTACGTACGCAACGTCAAGGCCGACTACCCGGCGCTGCGGGCCAAGGCGCGGGCGCGGCCGACAGGGTTTTACTTCAAGTTCAATACGAAGCCGGCGCTGGAGGACAGTGCCGAAGGGCGCGAACGTCAGTATGAGGAATTCTGGTCGCGTGGCGGGTTGCCGTTCCTCGGTGCCTATGGCGACCTTCTGTTTGAAAAGGACGCCAACGATACGGTCGCCGATTTCGCCCGCGCCAAGATCCGCGGCATCGTGAAGGATCCGAAGGTGGCCGAGAAGCTGTGCCCCGACAATGTATTCGGGTGCAAGCGGCTGTGCGTCGATACGGGCTATTACGAAACCTATAACCAGCCGCATGTGACGCTGGTTGATATAGCGAAGACCGGCATCGAGCGATTCACCGAAACGGGCGTGGTGGCGAACGGCTCGGAATACGAACTGGACGCGGTGGTCTGCGCCACCGGCTTCGCCGCGATGACCGGTTCGTTCGACCGGATTGCCATCACCGGACGTGATGGATTGACCCTGAAAAAGAAATGGGAAGCGGGGCCGCGCACCTATCTGGGGCTCGCCTCGGTCGGCTTCCCGAACCTGTTTATGCTCACCGGCCCGGGCAGCCCCTCGGTGCTGGCCAGCCTGGTGCAGGCGATCGAGCAGCATGTCGACTGGGTCGCGGATTGCATTGCCCATATGCGCGACGTGGGCGCGGCGAGCATCGAACCGACGCTGGCGGATGAGGACGCCTGGGTGGAACACGTCAACGAGGTGGCGCAGGTGTCCCTGCGCTCGACCTGTTCATCCTGGTATGTGGGCGCCAATATCCCCGGGCGGCCGCGCGTGTTCATGCCCTATATCGGCGGCTTTCCGATATATGTGAACAAATGCAACGAGATCATGGACGCGGGCTATGAAGGCTTCGTGCTGGACGGCGCTGCGGAAACCAACACCCCGCCGCGCATCCGCCTGACCGAACGCTGGCACGTACCGCTGGACATGGACGTAATTTCCCCCGCGGCGCTGGCCGCGAAACGCGTGCCGGTGGTGTAACCGGGCGGCATAGCTTGACAGCCGCCGGACGATAATTGCGTTTTATGCAATAATCCCGGAGATCAGATTCCGGTTGCGTTCAGAGGCCCTTGATGCGCGGATTCAGGGGCGCGGCTGGCATTCGGGCCGGCAATGTCGGGAGGCAGGGATTATGATGGAATTCGCATCACAGCGGCACAATGCCGATGACTTCATGGCGGTACAGGAGCTGTTCCACAGTCGCAAATGGACCGACGGGCTGCCGGTCGTGCCGCCGACGCCGGATGCGGTCGCCGCCTGCCTGGAATGGACGATGATGACGCCGGACCACCTGGTCGGGATCGAGCCGGTGCGGGCGCGGCCGATCACGGCGGAAAAACTGGCGATCAATGCGGTCATGGCCGGCTGCCTGCCGATGCATTTCCCGGTCGTCGTCGCCGCCTTCACCGCGATGCTGCAGGAACCCTTCCTGCTGCACGGCGCGACCGCCAGCACCGGCGGCGCCGCGATCCTGATTATCGTCAACGGTCCGGTTCGCGCCGAACTGGGCATGAGCGGCACGTTCAACGCGCTGGGCGCCAGCGACCGGGCAACGACGGTAATCGGGCGGGCCGTCAAGCTGGCGCTGTACAACCTGATGGATGTCCGCCCCGGTGACGTGGACCGTTCCACCCTGGGGCATCCCGGCAAGTTCAGCTACTGCATCGCCGAGGATGAGGAGAACACGCCGTGGCTGCCGCTGGCGGAGGAATACGGCGTGCCGAAGCATGCGTCGGGCGTCACCGTCATGGCGGCCGGCGCACCGCGACAGTTGATGAACGAATGGACGACGAAACCCGAGGAAATCCTCGATACCTATGCCGCCGAGTTGAAGGCAAGCATGCGGCACTATTCGATCTGGCCCGGCAATTACGTCATCATCATACCGCCGCAGCTGCGCGAACATTTCAACGCGGCCAACTGGTCGAAGGCCGATATCCGCAACTACATGTTTGAAAAAGCGCGCGTGCTGCGCCGCGACTGGGCGGATTGCGGCAAGGGTGCCGTGGTCGGTGACCGCGGCGACCGGGAGTATGCCGGGCTGTCCGCACCGGAAGACCTGCTGGTTGTCGCCGCCGGTGGACCGGCCGGCGGGTTCGGCGCGGTCATTCCGCCCTGGTACGGCAACAAGAGCCGCGCGGTGACCATGGCCATCGGGGCCTGCGTCGACTGCGACGTCTGAAACCAAATAGAACGGAAAGGACCTATCGTGAGTATCGAAATACTGGACCCGACCTATGGCGGCGGCACCGCGCCGTTCGCCATGGCCGGCCGGCTGGCCTCGCTGGAAGGCAAGACCGTCGGCATCATTTCCAACGGCAAGAAGGGCACGCGCCCGTTCTTCAGCGCGCTGGAAAAGGAACTGAAGGAAACCTGGGGCGTCGCCTCGGTGGAACGCCTGACCAAGTCCAACTACAGCGCCCCGGCCGACCGCGAGATCATGGCCGCGGCCAAGCACTGGGACGCCGCATTCGCCGGGATCGGCGATTGAGGAAGCTGTTCGTCGTGCAGTCTGCATGACTCAATAGCAGTCGAAAAGCTGGGTGTTCCCGCCATCGGGATCATGACGACGAAATTCGAAAGTGCGGCGGCGCTGATGTCGCGGGTTCTGGGCGCGGACGGGTATCCCTTCGCGCTGATCGAGCATCCGATCAGCAGCGCAACCGAAGCCGAGCTTGCGTTACAGGCGCATGCCACCGTGGAACAGGGGCTCGCCATCCTGTCCGGTCAGAAGTCTTGAGCCGCACGGTGTCATGAAGGGGATCCTGGACGGCATCCGGATCCTCGACCTGTCGCAGTTCCTCAGCGGCCCGCACGCGACGCTGCTGCTGGCCGGGATGGGTGCCGAAGTGATCCGGATCGACAATCCCGCGACCGGCGACGCATTGTCCAACGCCCCGGTGTTTTACGGGGCGGACGGGCCATCGCTGGAGAAACGGGCCGAAGACGACCTCGGCATCGCCTTCCTGAAGCGGCTGCGGGCGAAGAAGTCCATCACCATCGACCTGAAGAAACAGGAAGGCCATGCGCTGTTCCTGCGACTGGTCGAAAAGGCCGATGTCGTTGTCGAGAATTTTTCGGTCGGCGTCACGAAGCGGCTGGGGATTGACTGGCCGCGCCTGAAGCAGGTCAACCCGGGGCTGATCCACTGTTCCTTGACCGGCTACGGCTCGGAAGGGCCGGACAGCGCCAATCGCGGCTATGACGTGACGACCCAGGCCATGTCGGGGCTGATGAGCATTACCGGCCAGCCGGGCAGCCCGCCGACCAAGGCCGGCTCGCCGCTGGGCGACACCATATCCGCCGGCTTCGCCTTCGCCGCCGTACTGGGCGCGCTGTATCACCGGGAGCGCAGCGGCATTGGCCAGTTCGTCGATGTCTCGATGGTCGATGTGTTGTTCTCGCTGGTCTTCGACGAACCGATGGACTGTTACGAACGGCTGGGGCTGGATTTCCAGCAGGGCAACCGGGTGTTGCGGTTCTCCCCCTTCGATACCTACCCGGCGCAGGATGGCTGGCTGGTGATCTGCTGCGGCACCGATGCCATGTGGCAGGGTATCTGTCGCGCCATGGCGCGTCCGGACCTGGCGGAAGATCCCGACTGGCGGCGCATGGGCTGGCGCGTCGCCCATGCGGAAACGGTGGATGCGGCGATCTCCGCCTGGACGGTTGCCCGGCCGGCATCGGAACTGATCCGCGTATTGACCGAACAGGGCGTGGTGGCAAGCCCCGTGCACACGATCGACGATCTGCTGAAATGGCCGCATCTCCGCGCGCGGGGCATGATCCAGACGGTCGAGCATCCGGTGCTGGGACCGCTGCCGGGACTGAATGCGGCCGGGTTCCCGATCAAGTTCAGCGACAGTACGACCGGCTATGAAGGGCCGGCGGCTGTCACCGGGTCGCATAACCGCGCCATCCTGAACGGGCTGCTGGGGTTGAGCGATGACGAGATCGTGGCGCTATCGGATCGCGGTGTGATCTGACGGCGACTTCCCGGACGCCCTGCCCTATTTTGGGACGATCCGAACACGCCGGACTGGTTCCCGTGACAGAGAGAATGACCACAGCCGATGCCATGCCCGACCTGTCGACGCGACAGTTGCGGACGGTCGTCGCCGTGGCGCGGTTTGAAAGCTTCCTCGCCGCCTCGGCGGAACTGCGCACCTCGCAATCCGCCGTCAGCCGCACGGTGAAGCTGGTGGAAGAAGCGCTTGGCGTTTCCCTGTTCGACCGCACGACGCGCCGGGTTTCCCTGACCCCGGCGGGCCGCGAATTCATCCCGCTGGCGGAACGGGTGCTGGAGGAAATAGGCATCGGCGCCGACGCGCTGCGCAAGGCCGCCGGCCGGCAGCCGCAGCGGCTTTATATCGCCTGCCTGATCTCGCTGACCCATGACATCGTGCCGGCGGCCCTGGCAGCGTTTCATGCCAAATGGCCGGATGTGGAAATCGTGCTGCGCCAGCGCCTGCAGAACCACATCCTGGACGATGTCCGCCAGGGCGTGGTGGATCTTGGCATTGCGAACAGGATGCCGGAATCCGACCAGATCGACACGATCCCGATGGGCCAAGACCGGTATCATGTGATGGTGCCGCGCGGCCATCGCCTGGCCAAACGCGCCGCCGCGACCATCGCCGATCTCGATGGCGAGCGCATGGTTTCCGTCGCGCCGGCGTCCAATGTCCGGCGCATGGTCGACCGGCTGGCGCTTGATGCAGGCGTATCCCTGCACCATGCGGTAACGCTGGATCATATCACCCTGGTCGATCGCTTCGTGCGCCGCGGGCTGGGGATCGCCGTCGTACCGGCCAATATGCGCCCGGAAGACGACGCCGGCGCCATCGTCTTCGTGCCGCTGGAACCGCGTGCGCTGCGGACGGAAATTGTTGTCTGCCACGCACACGACCGGCCGTTGTTTCCCGCTGCAGCAGACTTCGTCGCCGCGCTGAAGGATGCCTTTTCGGCCGCCGCCGGATAAGATCCGGGCCTTATTCCTGACCGGTGAACATGCGCTGCAGCAGCCGGTGCCCCAGCATCTGGTGCAACAGCGCAAGGCCCGCATGGGCGATCAGGTAGGCCCAGGTCAGGTTGGCGAAGATCTCATGAACCTCCAGAACCAGCCGACCCGGACTGGCGAGGCTGCCATCCGGCTGCGAGAGGAAATACACCGCCGTCCCGGTCGCCGCCATAGCAGTCGCGGTCAGCAGGCCCAGCCCGTGCACCGCGCTGGGCAGCGGCGTTTCCGCATCGCCGGGCGGCGGCAGGGTCAATTGCTTCAGCGCGCCCAGGTGCCGGCCAGCATCGGCGAAGACGGCGCGGCGCCGAAGGGCGGAAAACCACGGCACCAGCGCCGCAACCCCGTGCTCGCGCCGCCGGACCAGCACCTACAGCCAGAACGTGCCCACAACGCCCATGCTGGCAAGCCCTACCCAGGAATGCAGGTCGAAGGCGAAATCGCCCGGCCGGCCGGGCCGCGGATGGGTCATGAACTGGCTGACGACCAGCTGATGGATGATGGACGCGGCCAGAAGGCCATGCAGCAGTTTCGTGGGAAGGGAATGGGGCATGCGGGGCCTTTTCTTGCGGGACGGGTGCGGATCAGTCGGATAACTGTAACGTGTTGTCAGCGCGGTACCTTGCAATAACCTTACGGGACACCGCAAATCATGCCACCACCGCTACGCATGTTCCGGTTGCTTGGCGGCGACCATAGTCTCCGGTATGTTTTGCCGACGCGACGATCATTTGCCGAGGAACCCCATGCCCGAGAGCTCCGCAGCCCCCACAAATGTCGACGCGCTGATCATCGGCGCCGGATTTTCCGGCCTCTACCAGTTGTACTGCCTGCGCGACCGGCTTGGCCTGTCCGCGCAGGTGCTGGAAGCCGGCGACGGGGTGGGCGGCACCTGGTACTGGAACCGCTACCCCGGCGCACGCTGCGATTCCGAGAGCCATTCCTATTCCTACTATTTCTCGGATGAACTGCTGGAGGAATGGGAATGGACCGAACGCTATCCCGGACAGCCGGAGATCATGCGCTACCTGAACCATGTGGCCGACCGGTTCGACCTGAAGCGCGACATCCGCTTCGGCCGCCGGGTGACCGCTGCCCGCTACGATGACGCCGCGAACCGCTGGCATGTGGAGACAGAGTCGGGCGAGCATTATACCGCGACATGGCTGATCACCGCCGTCGGCTGCCTGTCCTCGGCGAATGTGCCCGATATCCCCGGCCTGGAAAGCTTCGCCGGCGCGTGGTACCATACAGGCCAGTGGCCGCATGAAGGCGTTGATTTCACCGGCAAACGGGTCGGGCAGGTCGGCACCGGATCGACCGGCATCCAGGCCGCCCCGGTCATTGCGGAAAGCGCCGGGCATCTGACCGTCTTCCAGCGCACGGCGAATTACAGCGTGCCGGCGCGCAATGCGCCGCTCAGCCCCGAATTCAAGCGCTATTGCCATGACCGGCATGACGAGATCCGCGCGGTCATCAAGGACACGCCGAACGGGCATCCCTTCCGGATCGCCGCGCGCAAGGTCTTCGATTTTCCGGCGGCGGAACGGCAGGAAATCTACGAGAAGGCCTGGGAAAAGGGCGGGCTGCAATTCCGCGCCAGCTTTCAGGACCTGCTGGCCGACAAGGCGGCGAACGACACGGCGGCCGACTTCCTCAAGGGCAAGATCCGGGAAGTCGTGAAGGACCCGGAAACCGCCGCCGCCCTGTCCGATATCGACCATCCCTATGCGGCCAAGCGCCCGCCGATCGACACCGGCTATTTCGAGGCGTTCAACCGCGACAATGTCTCGCTGGTCGATGTGCGCCGGAACCCGATCAGCCATATCACGCCGAAGGGCATCGTCACCGCGGACGGCACCGAACACGAACTGGATGTCATCGTCTTCGCCACCGGCTTCGATGCGATGAGCGGCGCGCTGCTGAAACTCGGCATCGAGGGCCGCGACGGGCTGGCGCTGAAAGACGCCTGGCGCGACGGGCCGAAAACCTATCTCGGCCTGCAGGTCGCCGGCTTCCCTAACCTGTTCACGATCACCGGGCCGGGCAGTCCTTCGGTCCTGTGCAACATGCCGGTGCCGATCGAACAGCATGTGGAATGGATCACCGGCTGCATTGCCCATATGCGCGATAACAGGATCGAACGTATCGAGCCGGAACCCGAGTCGGTGGAAAAATGGGTGGCGCATGTCAACGACGCCGCCAATGCCACGCTACTGCCGCTGGCGAAGCATTCCTGGTACCTGGGCGCTAACGTGCCGGGCAAGCCGCGGGTCTTCATGCCCTATGCGGGCGGAATGAAGCGCTACCGGGACATCTGCGACGATGTCGCGGCAAAGGGCTATGAGGGGTTCCGGCTGGATGGAAACGACGAAAAATCCGCAGCGGTTGGCGATTTCGCGCCGGCCGGTTCGACAGACAGCCCTGGAATATAGAACGCCGATTAACTGCCGAGCGGCGGCAATTGCCGCTCGCGGCGCACCCGGTCGATCTGGTCGCGGACGCGCTGCCGCAGTGGCGGCGGCGTGTATCCCGCATCGCGCTCCAGCCGCGCACCGCTCAGCCGGTTGATCTGCACAAATCCCCTGGCGTCTGGGCTGAACGCAATATCCGCGCGGGGCAGCAGTTCGCGGACCGTATCCGCGATTTCGCCCAGCGATGCCGTATGCGCGCTGACGCAATACACATCGCGGGTCAGGCTTTCCGCAAAAGCCGTCTGGACCATGAAGGTCGCGACATCATCTACATAGACATAGGCGGAAGTCTGTTCCGGCGGCACCGCGCTGACATAGGGTTCGCCGGCGGCGGCGCTGGATATCATTGCGGAGGCCGCCGCGCTGCGGCCCGTCGCGCGGCCATGGCCGAAAACCGTGCCGATCCGTAGGCCCCGGCAGTCCAGCCCGTGCTGCGCCGTAAAGGCCCTCGCGGCGAATTCATTGGCCAGCTTGGTAACCCCGTACAGGGAAAACGGCTTTTGCCGGGACTCCTCGTCAAGTACCACATCGCCGTAATCGGACTGGTCGCTGTAGGTCGCAATAGAACTCGGATAAACCACCCGCTTTACACCAGTTCGCCGTGCCGCCTCGAACACGTTATTCGTACCGCCGATATTGATGCTGTAACCCAGGACGGGATCTTCCTCGGTCACCGGTGGCAGGACGGCGGCGGTATGGATGATCCGATCGACGCCGTTTTCCGCAACAGCCGCAGTAACGGCAGCGACATCGGTAATATCGACCTCCAGCGCGGTTATTCTCCGCTCCGACATCAGGTCGTCGAGCCGTCCGGTCCGCAAGTTGCGGTCGAGCCCGACCACGGCGTCCCCGCGATCCAGCAGCTGCCGCACGATGTTTGACCCTATGAGCCCGGCGGCTCCCGTAACCAGTATCGACATGACTTCCTCCCCGACGATGCCCCTTACTGCCGCATGCGGGCCGCAGCGGTGTCAAGGGAGCGCTAGTGGTGTTGTGTTGCCAGACGGCGACCTGCCACGGTGCCACTTGCGCGGAACCCGCGCCTGTCTTTAGGGTTGCGGCCAGGTATCGCCGCGTGCGGAAACCACAACAATATTTGGGGAAATCCATGGATCCGAGGATCGTTTTTGTCACCAATTTTCCGGATGCGGCTGATGTGGCGCGCGAGATGGCGCCGTCCGGCTTCGAACTGGCCATCGTTCCGGCGCGCAGCCCGGAATACAAGGAAGCCATGAAGGACGCGGAATATCTGGTCGGATTCGTCGATGGGCTGGTCGATGAGCAATTGTTCAAGGACGGGCCGAAGCTGAAGCTGATCCAGCTGCTGAGCGCCGGTTATGACAGCGCCGACCTGGAAGCGACAAAACGTGCTGGCGTCCCCTTGTGCAACAATGGCGGCGCCAATTCGCCCGCCGTGTCGGAACATGCGATCCTGCTGATGCTGGCGGTTTCGCGCCAGCTCGTCCGCCAGCACAAGAGCGTGTCCAGCGGCAACTGGCGCGGCAACAGCACACCCCGCGTGCATGAAGTCGGTGGCAAGACGCTGGGGATCATCGGGCTGGGCACGATCGGCAAGAAGACGGCGCGGCTGGCCAAGGCCTTCGGCATGACCGTCAATTATTACGACATCGCACGGCTGACCGCGGACCAGGAAGACGCGCTGGGCGTGCGGTTCCGGCTGCTGCGGGAATTGCTGCGCACCTCCGACATCGTATCGCTGCACACGCCGCTAAACGCTTCCACCCATCATTTGATCGGGGCCGAGGAACTGAAGCTGATGCAGCCCCACGCGATCCTGGTGAATACCGCCCGTGGTCCCGTGATCGACGAGGCCGCGCTGTATCAGGCGCTGACCGACGGCACCATCACCGCCGCCGGGCTGGACGTGTTCGACCAGGAGCCGCCGAAGCCGGACAATCCGCTGTTCACGCTCGACAACGTCATCCTGACCGCACATCTGGCCGGGCCGACCTTCGAGAGCAACACGGCGCGGGTACGCAATTCCTTCGACAATGTGCAGCGCGTCGCCCGGGGCGAGGAACCGCTTTGGATCGCGCCCGAACTGTCGGAATAGACGACCCGGAAACCCGGAAGGCGGGGGAGAGGCACAGGCCATGAATACCGTTTCACCCGTCCTGCCCAGCACCGCGCCGGACCTTGCGGCGCGGGACGGGTTGAGCGCCATGCAGCGCGTCATGCGGCAGCCGCTCATGATGGGGTTGTTCCTGCCGATCCAGAATGGCGGCTGGACGCCGTCTTCAGCACCACGCG
>JAQCHR010000538.1 GCA_027619655.1 Pseudomonadota bacterium | reverse complement strand
AGCTACATCGCGAACGCCAAGAACTACAGCTTCATTTTCTTCGGCTTCGGCTCTGATACGGCGGATTCCCTGGCCAGCATGCTTCATACGCCCGACCGCTCGAAAAACCGGGGCTTCGTGAACCGGGGCGGGTATTCAAATCCCAAAATGGATGACCTGCTGAACACGGCGCTGATGACGCTCGACGATGCCGAGCGCGAAAAGATGCTGCAGGACGCGGTCAAGTTGGCGATCGACGATGTCGGAATGATCCCGCTGCATTTCCAGATGAACGTGTGGGCGCACCGCAAGGGCCTCAGATACACGCCCCGGACTGACGAACAGACATTCGGTTACATGGTGCGGAAAGCCAGCTGACCGGCTCCCGCTCGCGATCGGAAACGGCCCCGTGGACGGGGCCGTTTTCTTTTGCTCATCGCAGATAAATGCGCCGCGGCGCCAGTCTCAAACGCGCGCTGCTGCGGCGCCGAATACTTCGGCCATGGCGGCCCGGAGCCGGGCACGGATGGCATCCGGGTCCTTGAACACCTCGGTGAGCGGCTTGCCGCCGGTCGCTTCCAGATCGGGAACCGCCCGGCTGTAAATCCATTTCCGCCTCGCCTGGCGGATCGATTTTGGAAGTGTGAACAAAAGCGCGTTCAGCCGGCTTACCGTTTCATCATCGAACACTGATTCCCAGGCTTCGCGATTGGGGCCGAAGTCGAACTGGGCCCGCACGTTATCCTTGATGCGGCGGGCGCGTTCGGCGCGCGTCGCCTCTGTGTTCACCCGGCCTTCGCGCATCACCACGCCGTAGTCGCGCTTCGCAACCTCTTCCGACACGAACCCCTGGATAACATCGCGCTCCACCATCCTGGGGTCGCGCTCGAAGGGGTCTCCGTAGCCCCCGGCGCCGGGCATCATGAAGGTCACCGTGTCGCCGGCGTTGACCGGCACCTCGTTGATCTTGCCCAGTTCCTTCTGGCCCGCCTTGCCGAGGTTGAGTACCGACCGGAACGGCGAAGCCGGTTTGCCGCCAGCCACGCTCCAGGCCGGGAAACGGAACCGTTCCATGCCGCGCGCGTAAACCTTGCCGCCATTGCGCAGGAATTCGACTGTCAGGTACTGGCCGACGCCGCCACGCCACTCACCTGCGCCGCCGGAGTCGGGCCTGATGTCGTATTCGCGCACCAGGATGCCGGCCTCGACCTCGATGTTCTCGATCGGGTGGTTGCGCATGTTCGACATGCTGGCATCGCGGTTGTCGGCCCCGTCGTGGCCCTTCCAGGCCCCCATACCGCCGCGCATGGGTTCGACCACGACGACGTTCTTCTTGCTGCCCGTTTCATCGTATTCGGACAACACAAATGTGAGGCCGGCGCCGCAACTGGGCGCTGGCGTCATGTCGGGAACCGCCTTGAAGAGCGCACCGGTCGTCGCGTCATTAAGCCTTCGCGCGGGCGCCGAGCGCAAGCCGATCGCCGCCGGGTATTCGGCATTGAGCACTGTGCCCGATGGATTGGTCATGGTGAGGTGCCGGTAAAGGCCGGCGTTCAACGGCAGCGTCTTGTCGTGGGTCATCAGGAACGACGTGAACCGCATGGTTAGCCATTCATGCATCCGGTTCATCGTAGCGGTGTTGTAGGACGCGGCGACCTGCGGGTCGGTCCCGGTCAGGTCCAGATGGACATGGCCGTCCTTGACGATCATCTTGACCCTGACCTTGATCGGCAGGGGCGTGACCAGATCGTCGTCCATGTAGTCCCAGAAGTCGTAAGTACCGTCAGGAATCTTGCGGAGAACCTCACGGGCCTTGAGCGCGGCGTACTCCTGGAGGTCCTCATGGCAGGCCAAAAAAGCCTCGAGGCCGTGCCGCTCGATCATCTCGGCAACCCGCTGCTTGCCGATATGCAGACCCGCCAGCATGGCGCGGATGTCGCCTATGTTTTCATGGGGAATGCGGCAGTTGGCCTTGAAGATCGTGAGGAAGTCCTCGTTCATTTCGCCTTTGGCCATGAACTTCATCGGCGGGATGATCAGGCCTTCCTGAAAATACTCTGAATTGGAGGGCAGGATGCTGCCCGGCACCACACCGCCCACGTCGGTCGAATGGATGAAGGCCCAGCCGTAAGCCACGATCCGCCCGTCATGAAAATAGGGCTGGATGACGTGCAGGTCGGGCAGGTGGGTCGAAAGTCCGCCCGATGTGAAGGCGTCGTTGGTGATGATGACGTCGCCCGGTTCCAGGTCGGGAACGGCTTTAATGGTGGCCTTGCAGTCGCAATCGACGAAAAGCGAAACCCCGTTGGTCCGCGGATGGGCGAACAGCTTGCCGTCCAGGCCGACCAGCGCAGTAGCGAAATCCGCCGCTTCCTTCACGAAGAGGGTCCGGGCGGTCCGCTGAAGGGTGGTCCCCATTTCCTCAGCCGTCGCTTGAACTTTGCTGTGCAGGATTTCAAGCAGGACCGGATCAAGGCGCATCTGACTTCAGCTCCATATTCGGGAACGGGTGGGAAACGGGCATTGCAACCAGGACGTGGCCGCAAGTCCCCGGGAAGGCCATTTTTCTCGCTCTCCGT
>JAQCHR010000537.1 GCA_027619655.1 Pseudomonadota bacterium | reverse complement strand
AGGGTGCCGACACCCCTTTGTCGGGCAAGGAGGGCAAGCTGCCGATTTCGCGCGGTGTGCCGGTGGACAAGGCCATGAACCCGCATAACCTCATTGCCTTTGCGATGAACGGCAAGGAAATCCATCCCATGAATGGCGCGCCGCTGCGCCTTGTCGTGCCCGGCTGGCCGGGATCCTGTTCGCAGAAATGGCTGACCCGTATCTGGCTCCGCGACGTTGTCCATGACGGCGCCAAGATGACCGGCACGTCCTACCGGGTGCCCCGCTTCCCAGTCGCGCCGGGTGAGAAAGTACCGACGAAGGATTTCGACATCATCCAGGCAATGCCGGTGAAATCGTTGATCACGACACCGAAGACCGGCATGACCGTTTCCGACAAATCCATGACGGTCGGCGGACATGCCTGGGCCGGCGACGATGCCGTTTCGCGGGTCGATGTTTCCATCGATTTCGGGGCGACATGGACGAAGGCGGACCTCAAGTCGCCCCACAATCCCTATGCCTGGCAGCAATGGTCGGCTGACCTGAAATTTCCGATTTCGGGGTATTACGAGGTATGGGCGCGCGCAACAGACGACAAGGGTGTCAGCCAGCCCTTTGCCATTGCGTGGAATCCGAAAGGGTACCTGAACAACGCGATGCACCGTATTTCGGTACGTGTAAGCTGATACTCATGAAGCGGGGAATGCGTTGGCCCGTCATAGCAATCGCGGTGTGGATGTGGAACTCGGTTCCGCATTTCGCCGCGGCTGGACCGGCAGCACAAATTCTGCACCCGGCGGCAGAAGCAACCGCTTCGGGAGAAGAAGACGAATACCAGGGCCTGCCGCCGGGTGCCGGACGCGACGAAACCCTGGGAATTTGCGGTGCCTGCCACTCGATGAAACTGGTCACACAGCAGGGTCTGTCGCGCTCTACCTGGATCGAAGTTTTCGAATACATGGTCGATGAGCACGAAATGCCCGAGCTTGAGCCCGAAGACCATACGCTGATCCTCAACTATCTTTCGAAATTTTACGGCCCGGACAGGCGCGCCCCGCAGTTGGCAAAATAGTACCCCGTTCACGATAGCTTGAGGGGGATGTCCGCTGACAATGGCGGGCTCCATGCTAATCTTCATCTAATTACAGCGTGGGGAGAAATAGGTTATGGAAATTGCTTTGCCGGTCCTTACCGCCATCGGAGCACTTGGTCTTGTGATCGCTTCTGCCGTCTGGATGAACCGGCGCTACAATTTCAGCGTCACGCCGCCGCCGCCGCCACAGACGCCCGAGGAGATTCAGTGGGAAAAGGAACGGGCCACGCTGAGGCTGTGCCTGCGCCATCCCTATTGCTAAGAGCTTTCTGAAAGACCCTGAAAATTACGCCGGCCGCCGCAACGTCTGTTTCGCTCCGTCGCGGCGGCCGGGACCACCAACACCCGTCAGTGGCAGACGGGCCTCCCTACGTGGCGCGGTCGCCTTTGGCGGCGCCCGTTGGGACAGGACATAACTAAAACCCACACCCAAATATGGCGGAATTGAGGCAGTTCGATTCCCCATACAGCGTTCAGCCGTCGAGAGCGTAGTTGACGGTAGTGACGATCCGGATGGTTTTTTCGATCGCGCTGCGCTCTGCCCCGGTTCCCCGGTCGCGCGGCAGAATCTGGAACACCCCCTGGCTGGCATGACGGATACCGCCGACGCGGGTGCCGGAATCTTCGGCGAACCGGGCCGCGGCACTGCGCGCATTGCGGGTGGCCAGAGCAATCATGTCCGGCTTAACCTGGTTCAGCCCGGTGAAGAAGTAGGACGGCCCGCCGTAATCCGACACCACAATGCCGCGCTTTACCAGACTGCCGATCTTGCTGCTTGTCGCATTGACCCGCGCGACGTCGACCGATCGCACTCGCATCGTCTGGGCAACGATATAACGCGCCTTGTCGGAATCTTTCTGACGGTAGGTCTGTGCCAGAAGGTCGGTGACCTCCAGCCGCGCCGGCGTTATCTCCTCGGGGCGGAACCCGGCATCGATCAGGAACGCGCGGACTGCTTCACCGTCCGTTTCGACCGTTGCCTGCACGGATTCGAGCGCATCGCCGGTCGCCGTGTATCGGATCGCCCAGGTTGCGAGATCGGCCCTCACGTCCTTCTCCGCAAGTCCTTTTACCACCACGGACCGGTCGGAGTTCCGAGCAGTAACGATTCCCTGCCCGAGCAGGTATCCACCCGCAGCGGTCCCGCTGCCGAGCAGAAACGTTCCCAGCAGTATGATTGCAATCATTTTGCGCGACATGACGACCCCTCTCCTATTTTGTGATGAGGGAGAACATGTCGTTGAATTGCGGCGGCGGTTTGACGGAAATGGGGCGATTTCAGGGCGGCACATCCACGAAAAAGGGCGGCCCCAGAGGACCGCCCTTTCGCTCGTCATTTTGCTAGGACTTACCGACCGGTACGGGCGAGGCTGTTCACCCAGCCCTTCATCCGGTCCTTGCCGTTGGCGATCTGGTCGTTGCTGAACCATTTCGACAGATCGACCTTGTCGACCGCATAGACCGGCCGCAGGAAGTCGCTCTCGTAGCC
>JAQCHR010000536.1 GCA_027619655.1 Pseudomonadota bacterium | reverse complement strand
CCGACGCTTTTCCACGGCGAGGGTCAGCGCCGGCGGGGCGCAGAAGGAACTGGGATGGACCCGGCCATGGATCGAGGTGTCGTCGAAATCCAGCCCGTGGATCAGGATGCCGTTGACGAGGATGGCGTCGCGCACGGCCAACCGGTGCGGCAACCCGATGACCAGCGCGTCACCATCGCTGAGCAGTTGCAGTCCGTCGGCGGCGCGGCGACCGAAGGCCTGCGTCGAACTGGCCAGTGCGATGCCAATGGCGTCGAGCAGTTGCAGCCGGGCATGGTGCCGGCTTTCAACGGGGATGTCGTCCAGCGAAAGCCCGGCGGTAAAGCGCGCGAGTTGGCTGGCGATGCTGCCGGACCCGGACATGATCGTTTCCTCCCCCTAATCGATATCCATCTCGTTCTTTTCGCTGACCCAGCTTTCCCGCATCGCGTCGTCGATGAATTCGGCGGTTGCCGGATGGGCCAGCACGGCGTCCGCATAGGCCTGGCTGACATCGTCCAGTTTGACGCCGTAGGTCCTGAAGCGCGAGGCCACGGGGGCGTAGAAGGCTTCCGCCGCGGTGAAATTCCCGCCGAACAGGTAGGGGCCGCCGCCGCCCCAGCGTTCTTTCGCCCAGCGCCACAGCAGGGTGATCCGCGCGATATCGGCCTGGGCGTCGACGTCCGGGGTGAAGGTCCGGTATTGCCGGCGCATGTTCATCGGCATGGTGGACCGCAATGGCCGGTAGCTGGAATGCATTTCCGCACACAGGCTGCGCGCCGCTGCCCGCGCCGCCGGGTCCGCCGGCCAGATGCCCGCTTCGGGATGGCGTTCATGCAGGAATTCGGCGATGGACAGGCTGTCCCAGACGGTCAGGGTATCGCTGCCGTCCCGGGACAGCAGCGTCGGCACCGTCAGCGCCGGGGGCGTTTCGTCGCGGAACCGGGCGAAGTCGGGCGAATGCAGCTCGATGACCTTCTGGTCGAAGGGGATGCCGAAGGGCCGCATCAGCAGCCAGCCGCGCAGCGACCAGCTGGAATAGACCTTGTTGCCGAGGATGATGGTATAGGCCATGGCGTGTATTTCCGCTGCGTTGATGGTGCCGTGCCGGTCATACCATTCCCGGCGAAACCGAGTCATACGAAAACATCGACCCAATTCTTCGCGGTTGACGGGCATGCCCCGTCGCGGTAATCGTTTGCCTGTTCGTGGTGATTTGTCCGACCGGATTGCGGCCACGTAAAAATAACGGCTAAAAGGTTGTCTTGAATCGATTCAAGCTCCGGCCGTGCACGCCCGGGGCTTTTTTTGTGCCCCGGTCATTCTTTGACGATAAAGGAGAGGCACGAGATGACCCAGAGAGAAAGCAGCAACGAGCGCTGGCGCCCCGCAACCCAGTTGGTGCGCGGCGGGCTGCAGCGCAGCCAGTTCGAGGAAACCAGCGAAGCGCTGTTCATGACGTCGGGCTATGTCTACCGCACGGCGGAAGACGCCGAGGCGGCATTCAAGGGCGATGTGAAGCGCTTCATCTATTCGCGCTATGCCAACCCCACCGTCGCCATGCTGGAAGAACGGCTCTGCCTGCTGGAAGGCGCGGAAGCCTGCCGCACCACCGCCAGCGGCATGGCCGCGGTTTTCGCCTCGATGGCGTGCTTCGTGAAAGCCGGGGATTATGTCGTGGCGTCGCGGGCGCTGTTCGGATCCTGCCTCTATATCATCACCGACATCCTGCCCCGGCTGGGCGTGGAAACGAAAGTCGTGGACGGCTGCAACCTGGCGGAATGGGAAGCGGCGCTGGACCGGCCGACTGCCGCCGTCTTCCTGGAAACGCCGACCAATCCGCTGCTGGAAATCATAGACCTTCCGGCGGTGTCGAAACTGGCCCATGCGCAGGGCGCGACCGTGATCGTCGACAACGTGTTTTCCACCCCGATGCTGCAGCGACCGATGGAACTGGGCGCCGATATCGTGGTCTATTCCGCGACCAAGCATATCGACGGGCAGGGCCGCGCGATGGGCGGTGCAATCCTGTGCAAACAGCAGTTCATCGACGACCACCTGAACCAGTTCATGCGCCATACCGGGCCGTCGATCAGCCCGTTCAACGCATGGATTTTCCTCAAGGGGCTGGAGACGCTGGATATCCGCGTGCGGCAGGCCTGCGCGAACGCGCTGCAGGTCGCGGAATTCCTGTCGGCGCAGTCCGGCATGAACCGGGTGCTGTATCCGGGGCTGAGGTCGCATCCGCAATACGCGCTGGCGCAGAAGCAGATGAGCGGCGGCGGTACAATGGTCACTTTCGAATTGGCTGGCGGCAAGACGGAAGCGTTCAAATTCCTGAACGCACTGGAAATCATCGATATCTCCAACAATCTCGGCGATACGAAAAGCCTTGTCACCCATCCGGCGACGACGACCCATCAGCGGCTCAGCGAGGAGGAGCGCGCGGCGCTGGGGCTCAATGGCGGCGTGGTGCGGCTGTCCGTCGGGCTGGAAGACCCGCTGGATATCTGCGACGATATCGCCCGGGCATTGGCGGCGGCGAGGAGCTAGTGGTTTCCGCCTAACATAAGAGTCCTTTTTAG
>JAQCHR010000535.1 GCA_027619655.1 Pseudomonadota bacterium | reverse complement strand
AGAGTTTTAATCCGCCCGCGGCAAGAAAATCCACCGCTTCCGTGGTCTAATTTGTCACCGCCGCATACACTGGCCGCGGAAGACGAGGATCTGGTTGTCGAGGAAGGCCCGGCGGATCGCGGCGCATTGGCTCGCGTCCGGTACCGCGCCGAGATCGATCCCGGCAATCTCCGCGCCGAAGGGCGCATCGAGCGCGATGATGTCGAGACTGTCCTGTTCCGCCGTGGCCGCCATGTGCTTCCCCCCGTTGAACCTGTCCGGCGGTTATTACGATACCGCGAATACCGCGCCGTCAAGGGTGGCGGCGGGGAGGGGCGGAAGCGGTGATGGCGCAACCGGCGGTGATGGCGGTTGCAATTTCAGTCGAAATATGCTATAATTCCTATTTCGGTATTACAGATTATTGCCGGTACGGCACGGAATCGCAGCGGTGGTTCGCAGGCGCGATGTTAACAAATGCCAACCCATGTAAATCGACAGGAAATGTTTTCGCCCGATGACGCTGCTTGCGATATCGCGATATGCCGATAAAAGCCAATGAAAGCCAATCAATGCCAACCGGAAAAAATGTTTGGCCCGATAACCCGCCCGTCGCCGTGCTTGCGGCATCAAAGCCCCCTCACCCCGCCCCTCTCCCCCGGACGGGGGCGAGGGGGTTGGGATATGGGCCTGCGGGCATCCGCTCAGACCGAGCGCACCACATGCCTGCCGATGATGTTGCGCTGGATCTGGTTGGTGCCCTCGATGATCTGCAGCACCTTGGCGTCGCGGAAATAGCGTTCGATGGGGTTTTCCCGGGCGATGCCGGCGGAGCCGAAGAGCTGCACCGCGTCGGTCGCGACCTTCATCGCCGTGTCGGTGGCGAAGCATTTGGACATGGCCGCAATCGGCGCCAGCGCAGCACCCGATACTCCCGCATCGGCCATCGCCGCCGCCTTGTACACCAGGTGCCGTGCCGCCTCGGTCTGGATCGCCATGTCGGCCAGCATCCAGCGCACGCCCTGGAAATCGGCGATGGGCTGGCCGAAGGCCTGGCGGTCCTTCACGTAGCGCGCGGCCAGGTCCGTCGCCCCCTGCGCCAGGCCGATGCCGCGCGCGCCGATCATCGGGCGGCCCTTGTTGAAGGCCTCCATGACCAGCTTGAAGCCCTCGTCCTCGCTGCCGATGCGGTTTTCTTCGGGCACGAAGGCGTTGTCGAAATGCAGCGCCGAGGAGGGCACGCCGCGCGCGCCGAGCTTGTCTTCCTTGCGGCCGATCTCCAGCCCCGGGGTGTCCGTGTCGACGATGAAGATGCTGATGCCGCCATGGCGCTTGGCCGGGTCGGTCTTGGCCGCCACCAGGATAAAATCCGCCACCGCCGCATTGGTGCAGTAGATCTTGTTGCCGGTCAGCGCATAGCCGCCGTCGCGGCGGTCGGCCCGGGTGGCGATGCCCGCCACATCCGATCCCGCGCCCGGTTCGGTGACCGATATCGCCGCGCGCATCCCGCCCGAGGCGAGCGGCGGCAGGTATCGCTGTTTCTGTTCCGCCGTGCCACCGGCGAGGATCGCGCCGAACGGGGCCCATTGCACCATCAGCAGATAGGCGGTGTTGTAGCAGACGCGGCCGAACTCCTCGATCGCGAGGCAGGCGGACAGGATGCTGCCGGTGCCGCCATATTCGGTCGGGAAGGGCAGGGCGAAGAGGCCGAGTTCGCGCAGCAGGTCGAACATGTCCTGCGGGTATTCGCCGGTCCGGTCGATATCGGCGGCGCGCGGGGCGACGCGGTCGCGCGCCACCGCCTGGATGGTTTCGCGCAGCATCTGCTGCTCGTCGGTCAGCCCGTACTGTTCAACCCGTTCTTCCGCCCCCGCCACGTCCATGGTCAGCCCTGCCAGCCGACGGCCTTTTCGGCCAGCAGCGCTTCGATTTCAGACTCCGAGAAGCCCCAGGATGCGAGCCCGTCGCGGGTGCCGGCGCCGACATCCTGCGGCGGGAACTGCACGGCGGACGGCGTGCGGCTGAATTTCGGCGCCGGGCCGGGCTGGGCGATGCCGTCCAGTTCGACGAAGCTGCCGCGCGCCTTGTTGTGCGAATACTGCGCGGCTTCCTCGAAATTCAGCACGGGGGCGAAGCAGACATCGGTGCCTTCCATGATGGCGCACCATTCGTCGCGGGTCTTCTGCGCGAAGATCGCCTCGAAGCGCTTCGCCATGGCCGGCCAGGTCGAACGGTCCATCTGCGGCGGCAGATCCTTGGCGTCCAGCCCGATGGCGTCGAGCAGCAGGGCGTAGAACTTCGCCTCGATGGAGGCGATGGACACGAACCTGTCGTCCTTCGTGCGGTAGCAGCGATAGAAATGCGCGCCGCCATCGGTGAAGTTCCGGCCGCGTTCATGCACCCAGTTGCCGCTGGAGACGAGCCCGTAATGGCCCATGCCCAGATAGGCCGAGCCTTCGACCATGGAGACATCCACCGTCTGCCCCTTGCCCGAAGCCCGCGCCTCCAGCACCGCCGACAGGATGCCGACGGCCAGGAACATCGCCCCGCCGCCCATGTCGGCTACCACGTTCAGCGGCGGCAGCGGCA
>JAQCHR010000534.1 GCA_027619655.1 Pseudomonadota bacterium | reverse complement strand
ACCAAAACAATGTGCTAACTACTTCGAAAACAGTGGATATGCTTCCGTTAAATTATGAAACGCTCTAGCAAGACTGAACTCAAAGAGGATATTCGTTACCCAAGGCTTTTACGTGGGTCTGGCAGCTAATTCAGAATCGACGATGTCAGCCAATGCGGGCGTGACGGGGAGGTCGCCATTGACAGAACAGCAAATTGTGCGGCAATCAGACGGTGATGCACAAACGCCGTCCATGAGACTTTCCCCACATAATCCTTCCTCTACCCCGCCAGCAGCGCTTCCGCCCGCACATGCAAATCGTCCGCGACCCGTAGCGGCCGCCTGGTGTCCAGGTCGAGTTTCAAAATATAGAACCTGATCCCGATAATTCGATTGTGCCGGCTCCGCAGGCTGTGATCAGGCCGTCGGCAGGGCCCTGATCCGCTCGCCTGCGGCTTCCTCGGCCCGCGCCAGGTCGAACTGCGCCTGCAGGTTCATCCAGAATTGCGGATCCATACCGAACCAGTGGCCAAGCCGCAGCGCCGTGTCGCCGGTTACCGCACGCTTTCCGTTGACGATCTCGCTCAAGCGCCCCGGGGGCACGTCGATCTGTCGAGCCAGTTCGGACAGGGACAGACCGCGTTCATCCAACTCGTCCTTCAGGATTTCGCCGGGATGCGCTGCAATTTTCATCATCGCCTTTCTCCTTGTCTCAATGATAATCGACAATCTCAACATTAGAGGGGCCAGACGCATCACGGGCCCACTCAAAACAGAGACGCCACTGGTCATTGATCCGGATGCTGAACTGGCCTTTCCGGTTGCCGGACAGCGCTTCAAGGCGATTGCTGCGCAAAACCCGCAGATCATTCAGGGCGGTCGCCGCATCAAGAATGGCCAGTCTTTTTCGGGCCTGATCGGCGAAGCCCTCAAACCCCTTGACGAATTCGCCGGCTGCAAATGCTTCTGTTTTCCTGTCTCGAAAATCAATAATCATGTGACAGCAGTATAGCGGATTTATCCGCGTAACGTAAAGGGTAACTATCTTTTCCGGTTGGCGCTTTCGCTGTACTTAACGAACGTCCCCGCCCCTACCCCGCCAGCAACGCCTCCGCCCGCGCTCGCAGATCGTCCGCGATCCGCGAGGGCCGCCGCGCGTCCAGGTCGAGTTGCACGCCGAACTGGCTGAGGCCCGCGATATCCGCGCCGGTTTCGGCGTTGCGCATGCGGTGGTAGAAGCGCACCGAGGAGCCGCCGAGCTGCGCGATGCAGGTTTCCACGTCGATCATGTCGCCGGGTTTCGCCCGGCTGTGGAAGGTGAGCTGGAATTCGAAGGTCGACAACCCGATGCGGTTCTTCGTCATGTATTCCGGGGTCAGCCCGAATTCGGCCAGGATGAACATGTTGGCGGTCGAGAACCGGTGGATATGGCCCGGCAGCGAGAGGTTGCCGGCCCAGTCGGCTTCTTCCGGGCGGGCGATGTTGCGCAGGGTCGGCAGCCATTTTGCGCCGTCGCCCGGCACCGAGCGTTCCTCGCGGATATCGCCGTCCCATGCCACGGCCGGCCCGGGCATGGAGATGCCAGCGAAGCTTTGCTGCATCGTGGTGCACAGCGCGCCCGTATCCGCCTTGAACAGCTTGTGGGCGATGGTCGGGGTGTCGCCGCCGGCGATCAGCGCCGTTTCGATCCGGTAGATATCGCGGTCGCGCAGTTCGGCCTTGTAATGGGTCAGCGCCTCGGTGGTGCGCGCCTGTGCCGGGTCGATGCCCGCCTGGCGCAGGAACCGCCAGGTCGCGGCCTCGAACTTCTCGTAGTAATAGGCGACGGTGAAATGCTCCGTCGCGTCCACTTCCCAGGGCGCGACATCGCCGCGGAAGGTTTCGCTGTATCCGGTCACGTGATTTCCTCTGCTTGGGGCAAGGCTGGTTCGCCAGCACGCTAATGCGGGCGGGCGCAGGATCAAAGAATTTTAATTCCCGTGCCCCCGGCGCGTCGCATGGGCTATACCTCCGCGCATCATGGGAAAAATGCAATGAGCAAACGGGCGGCCGTCATCGGCGGCGGGCCGGCGGGGCTGATGGCGGCCGAGGTGCTGCTGACGCGCGGAATCGGCGTGGATATATACGATTCCATGCCGTCGCTCGGCCGCAAGTTCCTGATGGCGGGCAAGAGCGGCCTCAACCTCACCCATACCGAAGCCGCCGGCCCCTTCATGGCGCGTTACGGGGCGGCGCGCGAGAACCTGGCCCCCGCGCTGCGCGAATTCGACGCCGGTGCGATCCGCGCCTGGGCGGAGGGGTTGGGGATCGCCACCTTCACCGGCAGCACCGGGCGGCTGTTCCCGGTGCTGCGGCGCTGGCTGCACCGGCTGCGCGAGGCCGGGGCCGTCATCCATGTGCGGCACAAGTGGCGCGGCTGGGCGGCGGAGGGCGCGCTGGGTTTCGATACGCCCGAGGGTGCTGTGACGCGGGCGGCGGATGCCACCGTGCTGGCGCTGGGCGGCGGCAGCTGGCCGCGGCTGGGTTCGGACGGCGGCTGGATCCCGATCCTGGCCGAGGCCGGGGTGGCGGTCGCGCCGCTGCAGCCCGCCAATTGC
>JAQCHR010000533.1 GCA_027619655.1 Pseudomonadota bacterium | reverse complement strand
CAGCACCAGGCCCGATCCGACCATAGCCGCCGACAGGAACCAGAGCATCGGCGCGCCGCCAGTTGCGGCAAGACGGGACAGGATGATCGACACTCCGAGCAGCGAGCCGGTGGCGAACAGCAAACCTGGCGCCAACAATCCCTGCGGCGTGAATATTTTTTCCGATCCGATCTGGGTTCCGGGTCCGGCCATTCGAGACATATCCTTGTCGGAGAGGTTTCCGTAGGTTAGATTATAACTTAATAAAAAGTATCTTGATGTCAAGATATATGAACCGGCAATGTAAATATGACCGAAGGAAGGAAAGACCGCGCAGCGCGGGCGGTCGCACAATGGCAGGCCGAATTCCCGGACTGGAATATACGGCCGATGGAAATGCTGGGGCGGCTTCGCGAAAGCGCTGCCGTGATCACCCGCGACCATATGGTGCCGGTGTTTGCCCAATTCGGCTTGCAGGACGGCGAATTCGACGTGCTGGCGGCCCTCCGCCGGTCCGGCGCGCCCTATGAACTGACACCAACCAATCTGTTCGAGATAACCATGATGTCGTCCGGCGGCATGACGGCACGGCTCGACAGGCTGGAGCGGATGGGGCTGGTTGCGCGGCGCCCGAACCCGGCGGATCGGCGCGGCACGCTCGTCCGGCTTACGGAAGCGGGAATCGAGCTTATCGAGCGCGCCCTGCCGGCCCACATGGCCAATCAGATGAAACTGACGGACTGCCTGACCGATTCAGAACTCGGCACCCTGTCGACGCTGCTCAATAAGCTTTTGTCCCACGCGACGACAGAACCGGACGCGGGCGACGCCTGACCTTCAGCGCGGCAGTTCTGTCACCCCCATCAGGAACTTGTCGATGGCATGGGCGGCCTGGCGGCCTTCGCGAATAGCCCAGACCACAAGCGATTGCCCGCGGCGCATATCGCCGGCGCTGAAAACCTTGTCGCGCGTCGTCCGGTACCCGACGGTATCGGCCTTCACGTTGCCGCGGCCGTCGAGTTCCACGCCGAGCTCGCTCAGCATCCCTTCCGCCACGGGATGCAGAAAGCCCATCGCCAGAAGCACCAAATCCGCCTTCAGTTCGAATTCGGTTCCTGCAATCGGCTGAAACTTTTCATCCACGCGCTGGCAGTTGATATGGGTGACATGACCGTCTTCGCCCGCGATGCTGGTCGTGGTGACGGAGAAATCGCGCTCCGCCCCTTCGTCCTGGCTTGAAGACGTGCGCATCTTGAGCGGCCAGTGCGGCCAGGTGAGCCCCTTGTCTTCTTTTTCCGGCGGCTCCGGCATGATTTCAAGCTGCGTGACGGAAAGCGCGCCCTGGCGAATGGACGTGCCGATGCAGTCCGACCCCGTGTCGCCGCCACCGATCACGACGACGTGCTTTTCGGTCGCCAGAAGCGGTTGCATCTCGTCCGGCAAGTTGCTACCCGCAACGCGGCGGTTCTGCTGGGGCAGGAAATCCATGGCGAAATGCACACCATCCAGATCGCACCCGTCGACCGGCAGGTCCCGGGGTTTCTCCGAACCGCCCGCCAGCAGGACGGCGTCATGGCCGGCTTCGAGCTCTGCGGCGCTCACATCCACGCCGACGTTAACGCCGCAATGCAAGATGACGCCTTCGGCAACCATCTGCTCGACGCGGCGGTCGATCAGGTGTTTTTCCATCTTGAAGTCGGGAATGCCGAAACGCAGAAGCCCGCCGACGGTTTCATTCTTTTCGTACAGATGAACGTCGTGACCGGCGCGCGCGAGCTGCTGGGCGGCCGCGAGCCCCGCGGGGCCCGACCCCACGATCGCGATCTTCTTGCCGGTTTTGACGTCGGGAATCTGGGGCGTGATCCAGCCCTCTTCCCAGGCCCGGTCGACGATAGCGCATTCGATGGTTTTGATCGTGACCGGTGAATCGTCGATATTCAGCGTGCAGGCGGCTTCGCACGGCGCCGGGCAAATCCGGCCGGTAAATTCGGGAAAATTATTGGTCGAATGCAGGTTGAGCGACGCCCGTTCCCAGTCGGACTGGTAAACCAGATCGTTCCAGTCGGGGATCTGGTTATTTACCGGACAGCCGTTATGGCAAAACGGAATGCCGCAATCCATGCAGCGCGCGGCCTGGCGCTCAAGATCGCGTTCCTCCAGCGGAATCACGAATTCATTGTAGTTCCGGATGCGGTCGCTGGCAGGTTTGTAGGTGCGGTCGTGCCGCTCTATCTCGATAAAACCCGTAACTTTACCCATCAGCCCCTCCTCATCCCGATATTCATCTCGCCGGTCTGTTCGACCTGCAGTTCCTGCAATGCCCGGCGGTATTCTACCGGCATGACCTTGACGAATTTCGGCAGATAATCGTCCCAGTTATCCAGAATGCCCTGCGCCAGCGTCGACGCCGTGTAGCGGACATGGTTCTGGATGAGCTGACACAGCCGCTCCGCATCGAAGCGGGTCATGTCGGCCCTGACATCCACCAGCCCATGGGATTCGATATCCGAGCGATGCAGTTTTTCCATCACTTCTTCTTCGTCTTCGACCGGTTCGAGATCGACCATCGAGAGATTGCAACGCCGTTCGAAATCACC
>JAQCHR010000029.1 GCA_027619655.1 Pseudomonadota bacterium | reverse complement strand
GGGTATCCCAGGGATCGCCCTGCGTGCCGAGGAAATCATCCGCCCCGCCGCCAAAGAGCAACGCGCCCCACCATTCGATCATCTCGTAAAACGCGCTGAAGGCAAGGCAGGCGCAGACGGTCAGCACCGGCAGCCAGTTGCTGCCGGCCAGCGGCGATTTGCGGGAGAGGATTTCCCGAACCAGGATCGCGGGGATGAAGCCCTGTGCAATGTGACCCAACCGGTCATAGGGGTTGCGGGAAAGGTCGAACAATTCCTGGATCCAGAACCCCGCCGGGACCCGCGCATAGGTGTAATGTCCGCCCAGCGCCAGGATGGCCGCATGCGCCAGCAACAACCAGCACAGCAGCGACGTCAGCGGGAAGCGCTTTCGGGTCACGATCAGCAATAGCAGGCCGATCATGATCGGCGCGGTTTCAAGGAACCACGTCAGTCGGTCATGGGGTGCGATGCCGGAAACCGCGAGCGCAGTAACGCTGCCCGCAATCAGAACTTTTGTTTCGTTGGAAAGCGACCTGGCAGATTGCATGGCCCGGTATTTGATCATGCGCGGGTAGGCCCGTCAAAAGGAACAAATTGGCCAGCGCGGCGTTGTTGGAGTGAGGCGAAACAAAATTCAGGAGCTACCCATGAGCACAGCGAATTTCGATTTCGAACTGGCGATGCTTGATCCGAAGGCCACTTTCGAAACGCCGGAGACGGTATTGGCGGATAAGAGGCTGACCGACGGCCAGAAAGTGGCGGTATTGCGCGGCTGGGAATACGATGCCATCGAAAAGTCTGTTGCCGAAGAGGAAGGGATGACCGGCCGGGAACCCTCCATGCTGCAGCGGGTGCAACGCGCCCTGGAAACGCTAGGGGACGTCGGCGGCGCGGAAAAATCGTCACCGACAAAACATGGCTGACATTGCGGCTGCGCCTGCTCTCACTGTGTTCCCAACATCCGAATAATACCGGCTTCCAGGCCGTCGAATGACCTGAGTCAAAGTGCCAGGTTTGCCGGCATCATAAGCTGTGGCCAATCAGGTTTAATCAGGAGCGAAATCATGTTGCCGGCAAAGCAGGAAAGGATGGTGCGGGAGGCCGTTGCTGTCTTCGATGATGTCGAGACGATGGAAGCTGCAATCGACGAACTTCTGCGCTCCGGATTCGACCGGGCCGAACTCAGTCTTGTCGCGGGCGAGGATACGGTCGTCAAAGAACTCGGCCATATGTATGCAAAGGTCGAACAGGTCGAGGACGATACGACGGTGCCCCGAGCGGCCTTCGTTTCGGAACAGTCGATTGGCGAGGCCGAAGGAGCGCTTGTCAGCGGCCTGTTTTATGTCGGCGCCGTGGCCGCTGCGGGGGCTGTCGTCGCGAGTGGGGGGGCCGTCTTGGCCGCGATTGGCGGAGCCGTGATAGCCGGCGGCGTCGGCGGTTACATCGGCGCGGCATTTGCCTCCTGGCTGGACGAGCATCATGCGCGTTACTTGCAGGAGCAGCTTGACCGGGGTGGCCTGCTGCTCTGGGTCAGGACCTGGAACAATGATCGCGAAAAGAAAGCGGTTCGTATCCTGAACGGCCATTCCGCACATGATGTCCATGTGCATGGTGTGCCGGATTTTGGAAAATAATGTCAGTCACGATTTGAGGTCCGGCAAATGGGCGACCAGACAGCGTCGGCCTGCGAAGCGGAAATCGCGGCCAATCTGGGACCGGAGATTTATGCGAAATGGCGGGCATCCGAACTTGGCTCGATTACCGAAGGCCTTTGAGACCGTTTGCTATTCGACTTTATCGGCGACCCGAATGACCGGGATATCCTGGATATCGGTTGCGGCGATGGGACCTTCGCTTTGACGCTGGCGTCGCGTGGCGGGCGCGTCAGCGGCGTTGACGCATCGCCTGCAATGATCGTGGCTGCGACGCAACGCGCCCGCGCGGCGGGCGATGCAATATCCTTTCAACAGGGGCGGGCGCAGGAATTACCGTTCGGCGACGCGCAGTTCGACATTGTCGTCGCCAAGACAATTTTCTGTTTTGTCGATGATCCGACCGGGAGCTTTGCCGAAATTTCCCGTGTCCTGCGCCCGGGGGGACGGCTGGTTATCGGCGAACTGGGCCGCTGGAGTTTCTGGGCGCTGCACCGGTATCTGCGGGGAAAGTTCGGCTCGCCCTTGTGGCGAAGAGGGCATTCCTGGACGGCGGGCCAACTCAGCGGCTTTGCGCGGGGCGCCGGATTACAGGTAACCGGTATCCGGGGCGCCGTCTATTTCCCCCGCTGCAGGATCGCCGCGCGGCTGATGGCCGGGTTTGATTCGCGGCTGGGCAGGCTGACACTGTTCGGCGCCGCATTCATCGCCATGGCGGCGCGGAAACCGTGACCTGGTGTCAGCCGGCGACGGGATGGGACGGATGGTTTTCGATGAAATGGCGGAGGATGCTCTTCAGTTCCACGACCCGGCGCAGGTCGTTGCGGGCTTCCGCATTGCGAATGTCATCAATGATGATATGCCGGATCCGCCGCGACCCGTCCGGGGCGCGGATGAGATATGCCGCCAGTTCGGCGGCAATAATGACCGGGATATGTTCATGCTCCCGGATCGCCTCTATCTCGGCCTCCGACAACGGGCATAGAGCCACGCAATCCTCATAGGTCAGCATGTTTCCCCCTTTTCCGGCTCAAGCCGGTCGTTAAGGTTACATGAATATTTTATGACATCTGCCGCATGCGGCCCTGATCTGGGTCAATCCGGATTGCTACGGTTTGCCGCCGGTTTCTATGTATTGCAGCCCTTTCACGGGACGACGTCTGCCGGGGAGCGCACTGTTAAACAGACATTAACGGATGTATTGTATGCATGAATCCTGATTTCAGGATTTGGCATGGTTTCTATCAATTTAGTAGCGGCGACAGGTAACACGGCAGCGGCATTGGCCGGTCTGGCGGCGCAGCTTCGCGACATCCCCGCATCGGCCGGTATGGTCTTCGCATTCTACGATTGCGGGCATGACGACGTGCAGCTTCTGCGCCTGTTGCGGGAACGGTTTCCGGCGGGTGGCGCCAGATGTCCACGGAAGGCATCATGACGAACGGCAGCGTCGTTGCCGCGCTGTTTCCGTCGGGCGGCGTCAGTTACGGATTTCAGGGCGGCGATGAGACGGCGCATGCCGGTACCTTGTGCGACCCCCCGCCTGCAGCCGTACTGGCCTGACCGCCGCAATTACGATCTCTTCGCAGTCAAGGCCGCTTTAACCTTGCAGGCGCAAGGAATAGGGCATAGAGACAATGCCCAATTCCCCCTATCGTGTTATTGCCGGTTCGACATGCCGGCGCCCGGCGTTGCGTTGGAGAGTGATCGTGACTGGCAGCAACCCTTCGGACGGTTCGTCGGCGGGCGCTCTCTCGCAAGGCGAATTCGTCGTGCTGATGGCGTTGCTGATTTCGCTGGTCGCGTTGTCGATCGACGCCATGCTGCCGGCGCTGTCCGAAATCGGCCGGGACCTCGGCGTCGCGCATGTCAACGACAGCCAGCTTGTCGTGACCGTCCTGTTTGTCGGGCTGATGTTGGGGCAGCTTGTCTATGGTCCGCTGTCCGACAGCATCGGCCGAAAACGCGCCATCTATGCGGGGCTGGCCCTGTATATGTCCGGCTGTGTGCTGTCGACGATGGCGTGGAATTTCGAGGTGATGCTGGCCGGCCGCGTCCTGCAGGGTTTGGGCGCCGCGGCGTCCCGGATCGTGACGATCGCGCTGGTCCGCGACCAGTATTCCGGCCGGGCGATGGCGCGGATCATGTCACTGGTGATGTCGATATTCATCATCGTACCGGCGCTGGCGCCGCTGCTGGGGCAGGCAATCCTGCTGGTCGGGTCCTGGCGCGCCATTTTCGGCCTGCTGCTGACACTTTCCGCGATCGGTTTTGTCTGGTTTGCCCTGCGCCAGCCCGAAACCCTGCCGCCGGAGAACCGCAAGGCGTTTTCCCTTTCCGCGATCCTGCGTAGCGTCCTGGAAATCCTGCGGAACCGGCAGTCGCTGGGCTACATGGTTTGCGCCGGGCTCGTTTTCGGCGCCTTCATCGGCTATCTGTCATCGGTCGCGCAGATCATGCAGGTTCAATACGCCCTGGGCACGCTGTTTCCGTTTTATTTCGGATCGCTGGCGCTGGGGATCGGCGCGGCGGGATATACCAATTCCAGACTGGTCCTGCGGTTCGGCATGCGGCGGCTGACGACGATCGGCCTGTCGGTGATGGGGGCGGCGTCGGTCATATTTTTCTGCGTGTCTTTCTGGCAGGCGGGCCATCCGCCGCTGTGGTCGCTGATGACCTGGGGCATGGTCAATTTCTTCTGCTTCGGCATGCTGATGGGCAATTTCAATGCCATGGCAATGGAGCCGCTGGGCCATATTGCCGGGGTCGGCGCCGGTGTCGTCACCTCCTTCACGACAATTTCCGGGGTCGTCCTGGGCACGACCATCGGCCAGGCCTATGACGGGACGGTCCTGCCGCTGATCGGCGGCTTCGCCCTGTTCGGCAGCGCCTCGCTGGCCGTGAAATTATGGGTCGACTCCGGGCTCGCCCGCGACAGCTGACCGGGCGGTGCGTTCTACGATGCTGAATCAGTAAAGAAAACTTGATTTGTATTGGTCCGAAGCCGCCCTAGATTCCAGTCTGTTTAACGGAACGGGACGTAACGGATGACGCGGGTGCGACGATCGCTTATCGGGCGAAACCGGGTTCTTTGCCTGCTGGCACTGGCCATCCTGCTGGTCGCGCCGGGCGTGCGCGCGGCGGTCGATACGGTGCGCACCGACAATGTGACCGCGCGGCTGGTCGCATCCGTGGAACAGGTGAAGCCGGGCAATACCGTATCGGTCATGTTGCATCAGGACATCCGCGAGGGCTGGCACACCTACTGGAAGAACCCGGGCGACAGCGGCCAGGAAACCGCCATCGAATGGTCCCTGCCGGAAGGCGCGTCGGCGGCGCCCATACAATGGGCCGCGCCGGACCGGATCGAATTCGCCGAGCTGGTCAATCACGGCTACAGCAACCGCGTCGGGCTGATCAGCGATATCACGGTGCCGGCGGACTGGCCGGAAGGGACGGCCTTCTCCGTGAAGGCGGAAGCGACCTGGCTGGTTTGCGAGAAGGTCTGCATTCCCGAATCCGCCGCGTTCGATATTACCGTGCCGACCGGTGGCGCGACGGTAGCGAATAGTGCCGATGCGGCATTGTTTGCCGCAGTGCGCGGGACGGTCCCGGTTTCCGCACCGTGGCCGGTTTCGGCAACCGTGCGGGGGGACAGGATCAGCCTTGCTTTCGATGCGCCGGGGCTGGCGCTGGAGAGACTCTCGGAGGCGCATTTCTTCGCCCATGACTGGGGCGTGGTCGCGCATGCCGCAGAGCAGCGCCTGTCCTATGCCGACGGGACATTGCAGGTCACCCTGAAGCGCGGCGAGATTCCCGCCCCCGAAATGCTGTCCGGCGTGCTTACGCTGCGGGAGGATACCGGCGGGCAATCGGCACGGCTGGCTTTCGCCATCGATGGCGTTGTCCTCGCGGCGGCCGCGCCGGTGTCAGACCCCATGCCCGTTGCGGGGGCCGACGGCATGACCCTGCCGGTCATCCTGATTTTTGCATTTCTGGGCGGAATGCTGCTGAACCTCATGCCCTGCGTGTTTCCGGTTCTGGCGATCAAGGCGCTGGGACTGGTCAGCCATGCAGGGGATTCCCGCGCCGGGCGGCTGCGCGGCGGGCTTGCCTATATGGCGGGCGTCCTGCTGGCCTTTGCCCTGCTGGGCGCGGTGTTTCTGGCATTGCGCGCCGGCGGCGCCAGTATCGGCTGGGGCTTCCAGTTGCAGAACCCCGCGGTGGTGGCGGTGCTCGCCTATATCCTGTTTGCCGTCGGGCTGAACCTGGCCGGCGTGTTCGAGATCGCTGGATCCTGGACCGGAATCGGCCAGTCGCTCGCCGGCCGGTCCGGCGCCACGGGCAGTTTCTTTACCGGTGTCCTGGCGGCGGTGGTGGCGGCGCCCTGCACCGCGCCGTTCATGGCGGCTGCCCTCGGTGTCGCCTTTACCCAGTCCGGGCCTGTCGCGATGGCGGCGATCCTCATGCTGGGCCTGGGGCTTGCCATGCCCTATCTGCTGCTGACGGCGATCCCCGGCGCGGCGCGGCTGCTGCCCAGGCCGGGGGCCTGGATGAAGACCTTCAAGCAGGTCCTGGCCTTTCCGATGTTTGCCTCGGCGGCCTGGCTGGTCTGGGTGCTGGCGCAGCAGGCGGATCCCGATGCGGTGCTCGCCGTGCTGCTGGGGATGACCGCGCTGGGCTTCGCCCTGTGGCTGTTCGGGCAGGGCGGCGGCGCCGTCCGGCGGGGCATTGCGCTGCTGTCGGTTTGCGGTGCGCTGTGGCTGGCCGCCGTCATCCAGCCGAGTGATGCGGGTGTTGCCATGGCCCGTACGGAAGGATCAGAACCGTTCTCTCAGGCGCGGTTTGAGGCGCTGCGGGCCGAAGGCCGGCCCGTGCTGGTCAATATGACGGCGGCCTGGTGCATTACCTGCAAGGTGAACGAGCGGGTAGCGCTGTCCAGCGACGCATTCCATGCCGCCCTGGCGGCATCCGGCACCGCCTATCTGGTCGGCGACTGGACCCGCGAGGACCCGGAAATCACCGCGCTGCTGCGCCGCTACGACCGGGCCGGCGTGCCTTTATACGTGTTGTTTTACCCCGACGCGCGGCCGCCACAGGTGCTGCCGCAGTTATTGACCGTATCGATCGTTGTCGATGCGCTGCAGAAAATCTGAACGATCCATTTCCCACGGAAAGGAAAAGGCCCATGAGATTACTGAACCGAAGAACGCTTCTTGGGGTGGCGGTGGCGGCGTCCGCTGCTTTCGTCACCGGACCGGGGCAGGCGGCGGGTACGGCGAAGGTCGATGCGCCCGCGCCCGGCTTTGAGGGCGCAACGGCCAGCGGCAGGACGATTTCGCTGGAGGCCTATCGTGGCAAGACCGTCGTTCTGGAATGGACCAATCACGAATGCCCCTATGTCCGCAAACACTATGGCGCAGGCAATATGCAGCAGACCCAGCGGGATGCCCTGGCGAAGGGCGTCGTCTGGCTGTCGGTTATCTCCTCCGCGCCGGGCGAGGAAGGCTATGTCGAAGCGGCCGAAGCGCAAGAGCTGATGCGCCAGCGCGATGCGAAACCGACCGAGGTGATCCTCGATCCCAAGGGTGAGATCGGCAAGCTGTACGGCGCGCGCACGACGCCGCATATGTATATCGTCGATCCGGACGGGGTCCTGAAATACATGGGTGGAATCGACAGCATACCCTCCGCGCGCGAATCCGATATTGCGAAGGCGACCAACTACGTCACCGTCGCGCTGAACGAAATGGCGGCGGGCAAGCCGGTCTCCAACCCGGTCACCAGGGCCTATGGCTGTAGCGTCAAATATGCCTGGTAGGCTGTCGCGCCGTGTGCGCGGTTTCAATTTGACGGTAATTGCGGCAACCTTCGGCAGCCTATCCGACCCGGTCCGCCGCGGGCGTTGGTGAAAGGAAATACCATGAGGGATGATCAGGTTTGGGGCATTCACCGCCGGCATCTTCTGGCGGGCGCAGGTGCAGGGCTGACGCTTGCCGCACTGCCGCTGCGGGCGGATACGGCGCTGACGCCCGCTTGCGGCGACCGCGCCGCGGTCACGGCATCCCAGGGCGAAGGGCCCTATTTCACGCCGGATTCACCGCTGAAGGGCGATTTCACCGGCGACACCGCGCCGGGCGAAGTGCTGGTGCTGCAGGGGTTCGTGCTCGACGCTTCGTGCCGGCCGGTGGCGGGCGCGGTCGTCGGCCTGTGGCATGCGGACCGGCGCGGGCGATATGATAACAGTGGCTTCAGCCTGCGCGGTCACCAGTATACGGACGAAGCAGGCCGCTACCGTTTCGAAACCTGCACCCCCGGCGATTATCCCGGCCGCGCCCGCCACTATCATGTGAAGGTCCGCGCGCCGAAGGGGCCGCTACTGACGACGCAGCTCTACTTCCCCGACGATCCGGGGCGGCTCCGGGATTTCGGCTACAAACCGGCCCTGGAACTGGCGCTCGACGGCGGAAACGGGCGGCGAACCGGGCGGTTCGATTTCGTGGTGCGGGGCTGACCGGAGGCGGGACGGGCGCGAACAGTCTTATGGCGTAAACAGGCCCTGGATCATGCCGGGCGGCATCCCCAGCCGACCGGCAAGGGCCTCGCGGTTGACCGCCTTTTCATCCAGCAGGACGGCGCCGAGCGGGCGGTTGTCCAGTTTCACATCGGCGAGCAGTTCGCGCTGGGTCACCCTGCCGTTGCGGTCGGTGTCGAACGCCGTGTGCAGCCGCTTCATTCCGACACCGTCGGCCAGCAGCAGACCCAGCATGACCGACCCGCGCTCCTGCGGCGTCATGGTGTCCTGAAACGTGCTGTACCAGCCGCCCAGCTTCTGCCTCAGATCCAGCAGTTCCGCCAGGGTCAGGCCCTGTTGCGGCGACCGGGCAGCGAATTTCCAGCCGGCATCGATACAGGCTTGCGCCCGTTGCGCGGTGCAGGTCCGCGAGACGTCACGAATGAATGACTGTACCCCATTTGCGCCGGAATCCGGTGACGCCTGTTTGGCGACGGATGGCGCAGCCCAGCACAGCAGCAGGATCAGAAGCAGGCGCATCCGGCAATATTCCTTCGGCATTGTGGCAATTTTGCGTCGCTGAAAATTCACCTTGCAAGAGTATCCGGTTCGACTAGGTGTATAAAGATTCAAACGTATCAGCATGGCGGAAAGCGGATGAGAAAACGTTCCTTGGCGTGGTTTTGTGTGATGTCCATCGGCCTTGCCATGGCGTTGATTCCGGCAGGTGCTTCGGCGCATCCCCATGGCTGGATCGACCTGCGGACCGCCGTGATATTCGATACGCAGGGAAGGATCGCGGCGCTACGGGTCCTGTGGACGTTCGACGAATTCTATACCGCCTTTGCCACCGAGGGGATGGACAAGGATGGGGACGGCATTCCCGACGATGCGCCGATGCGGGCGCTGGCCCGGGAATCGACGAAGGGCCTCGCGGAATATTCCTATTTCACATTCATGAAAGTGGCGGGAAAGCCGGTTGCGCTGGGCCCCGTACGCGATGTCGAATCGACATTCGTTCAGGGAAAGCTGGGCCTCGTCTTTGTCCTGCCGCTGGCGCAGCCGGTTGACCCGCGCCAAGAGGCGCTGGTCTACCAAATTTACGATCCGACCTATTACATCGAGGTGCTGCATATCAAGGATCGGCCGGTCCTGTTTGAAGGCGAAGCGGCGAAAGGCTGCGCCTTCACCATCACCGAGCCCAAACCCGACATGAAGGTATTGTCGCTGGCCCAGTCACTCGACAAAACCGAAAGCGCAGGGGATGGGCTGGGCGAATATTTTGCGGAAACCGTGACAATCCATTGCCCATGACCAGGCGTACTGCAGGCCGGTGCCTGGTTGTCATTCTGGTTGCCGGCGCCGTTTGTGCGGTATTCACGGCCGGCGCGGCTGTGGCTGCCGGTCCGTTCGATTGGGCGGGCGACCATTGGACCCGGTTTTCCGCCTGGGTCTTCGAGAACCAGCGCCAGTACCACCGGGAGCTTGCGGCATCGGTCCGCGCGGTAAAGGCGGATGCGTCCATTGCCGCGATATGGACGCTGGTTGTCGGCAGTTTCGTCTACGGCGTGTTGCACGCCGCCGGGCCCGGCCACGGCAAGGCGATCCTGTCCGCCTATCTGCTGACCCATGAAAGCCGGATTCGCCTCGGGCTCTGGGTCGCGCTGGCGGCGGCGCTGCTGCAGGGGGTGACGGCGGTCGTACTGGTTGAAGGCGCGCGCGAACTGATCGGCTGGACGTCCCGCGATGCCTATGCCGCATCGGGGACTCTGGAAAGCATCAGCTTCGCGCTGATCGCGGCGCTGGGCGTGATGCTGGCCTGGCGCGGGATGCGGTCGTTCCGCCGGTCCCGCCATGCCGGGCGGGCGGTCGTTCCCCATGATCATCACCATCACCCGCCCGCGGAGCATGGCCACGACCACAGCCATGACCACAGCCATGGCCATACGGACTGCCATGAGGGCCATGTCCATATCCCCACGCCGGACCAACTGGCGCGGCAGGGCTGGCGCAGCATTGCCGGCATGACCCTGTCCATCGGCATCCGGCCGTGCAGCGGCGCGGTGATGGTGCTGATCGTCGCCGGGCTGATGGACCTGCGGGTGCCGGGCATGCTGGCTGTGCTGGCGATGTCGCTGGGCACGGCGGCGGCCGTGGCAGGGCTTGCGGTGCTCGCCGTCGGCGCCCGCAATCTGGCGGCTGCGCTGGCCCGGACCCGATACGACAATCTGGCGCTGGCGACGCATATCGTCGCCGCGGTCGGCGGTGTGCTGATTGCCCTGATGGGAATATTGTTGTTCTGGGGGTCGCTTGGGCCGGCCCATCCGCTGCTGCCGTAAACAACGGGAAGGCCGACATGCTTGTTCGTGAAGATGACCTCAGGGGGCCCGAAATTGCCGCGCTGTTGCAGGCGCATCTGGATACGATGGCGCTGCATTCGCCGCCGGAAAGCATACATGCGCTGGACCTTGGCGCGTTGCGCGTGCCGGAAATCACCTTCTGGACCGCCTGGGAGGATACACGTCTGCTCGGTTGCGGCGCGCTGAAGGCGCTCGGCCCGCGGCATGGCGAAATCAAGTCGATGCATACCGCGCAACGGTTTCGGGGCCGGGGGGTTGCGTGGCGAATCCTGCAACGCATTCTCGATGAGGCGGCGGCCCGGGCCTATACGCGGCTCAGCCTGGAAACCGGGTCGGCGGGCGCCTTCGAACCCGCCCGTACGCTCTATGCCCGGCATGGTTTCGTGTTTACGGGGCCGTTCGGCAATTATGTGGAAGACCCGTTCAGCGTTTTTATGACACGGGAACTCGACGCCGGTTGACGGGGTATCGATGGCTCTATAATGTAACGTTATAACATTATAAAAAGGGCTTCCTATGCTTCGCTGTTTCTGCAATATCCTTGCTGGAGTCGTGACCGTATTCCTGTTTTCCGGGGCCTATGCTGCCGCGGCGCCCCGGGTCGTGGCGTCGATCCTGCCGGTGCATTCGCTGGTCGCCGGCGTGATGCAGGGCATTGGCGCGCCGCATCTCCTCGTCGCCGGCGCCGCGTCGCCACATGATTTTTCGCTTTCTCCCAGTTCGGCGCGGGCGTTGCAGTCCGCCGACGCGGTGTTCTGGGTCGGCAACGGATTGGAAACCTTCCTGGTAAAGCCGCTGGCGGCCCTGTCGCAGAATGCGGCCGTCGTGGCGCTCAGCGCGCATGTTACATTGCTGGATGGCCGTGAAGGCGGTAGTTGGGAGGCGCATGACGAATCCGACCACAAGGAAGCCGACCACAAGGAAGCCGACCACAAGGAAGCCGACCACGAGGAAGCCGATCACAAGAACACCGACCATAAGGATTCAGAGCACAAGGAAGCTGGCCACAAGCATGACGGCCATTCCGAAAGTGAAAGCGGGCATCACGGGCATGAAGGGCACCATTCGCAGGATCACGCCAGGGACTTGCATGTCTGGCTTGATCCGGTGACGGCGCAGGAAATGGTTCGCGTCATTGTCGCAACGCTGCAGAAGACCGATCCGGCGAATGGCGCAGCCTATGCCGCCAATGGTGAAGCGCTATTGCGGCGCCTCGATACGCTGGATGCGGCGCTGCGGAATACTCTCGCGCCGGTCAGTTCAGTCCCCTTTATCGTGTTTCATGATGCTTACCAGTACTTCGAGCGCCGCTACGGCATGAACGCCGTCGGCTCGCTGACGATCAGCCCGGAGCGCAGCCCTGGCGTAAAACGGCTATATGCGATCCGGGAAAAAATTGTGTCGACCGGTGCCCGCTGCGTATTTGCGGAACCGCAATTCGCACCGGCGCTGATCGCCACGGTCCTGGAAGGGACACAGGCGAAGACCGGCACCCTCGACCCGGTCGGCGCGGCAATCCCGCCGGGGCCGGACGCCTATTTTACGCTGCTGGAAAACCTCGCGGCGGGGCTGCGGGACTGTCTCGACGGCCCCGGCTGAGGTTTCATTCTGATATTCAGGAAGCGTGCCAGGATTTCTTGCCGTATTCCGGCGTCACGATGTCGAACACGACGCCGTTGGGATCGCGGAACTTGAGCTCCGACATGCTTTCCGGGCGCGACGGCAGCTTCATGTGATACGTGCCGCCATTGCCCTCCACCGTCTTGCTGGCTTCGCCGATATCCTCGACGACGAAACCCATATGGTGCAGCCCGTGGAAATCCTTGCCGCGCTCGTCACCCGCTTGCTCGTCGGTCCTGAATTTCAGGATCGCGAGACTGACGGTGCCGTCCGAAAGGATGATTGCAATGTCGGATTCGCGGACCCGGTGCATGTCGAAGGTCTTTTCATAGAACTGCGCTGCTGCTTCCAGATCCGGAACCGTGACGCCGATATGCCGAAGTTTTGCCATGTCGTCCCCCTGCGCGTTGAGCGTGTCGCTGGAAAGGGATGCTGGGCCTTCGTCGTACCGCATGTCAAGGCGGTGGCTGGTTCGAAAACCGGCTGCGGCAGGCGCCGACCGGGCTGCGCATCGCCGGCCGGAAAATCGTGCTGCTGGAGGATGTGATCGACGGCTCCATTGATCTGCACCAGATCTGATTGCGGGCAGGGGCCGACCGGTCAGTCCTTTTTCGTGTCGCCCAGCATTCTGATTTCCCGCTGCGGGAAGGGAATTTCGATGCCACGCTCGCGCATCGCCGTCCAGATCATCAGGTTCAGGTCGCCGCCAACGCGGTTTTCGCCGTCATCGATACCCTCCATCCAGAATTCGACCAGGATGTCGATGCCGGAATCGCCGAATTTCTCGATTTCCGCGTCCGGCCGTTCCTCAATGGGCAGGTCGTCGCCGCTCAGCACCTTGGGATGGCTCGACACGACGTCGCTGATCACGTCGAACAGCATTTCCAGGTCCGTGTCGTAGGCAACCTGAAAATGCAGCGAATACCGCTGCTTGCGGTTGTTGTGGGTCCAGTTGGTGAAGGCGGTGGTGATGAAGCGTTCGTTCGGGACCATGATGTCCTTGCCGTCGAAGGTTTCCAGCGTCGCGGAGCGCATGGTCAGTTCGCGCAGCGTGCCGGTGCGGCCGTCTTCCAGTTCGATGTAGTCGCCGATGCTGAGGCTGCGATCGAGCAGGATGATGATACCGGATATGAAGTTCGACGCGATCTGTTGCAAACCGAAGCCGAGCCCGACACCCAGGGCGCCGCCGAATACTGCCAGCGCCGTCAGGTCGATTCCCATCACGTTCATCAGCAGCAGGAAAATCAGAACGAAGATGCCGATTTCGAACAGCTTGGCGATGACTTCACGGGTGCCGGCATCCAGCGCTTCCCGGTTGCGGATAACCCGCTGGCCGGTGGCGTTCGATACCCTGCCCAGCCAGAACAGGACGATGCCGAAGATGAAGGTGCGCAGGACCGCGTAAAGCGAAATCCTGATATTGCCGATCTCGATAGAAATGTTATCGAGATGTGTCGTGAAATCGCCGAGCAGTCCGGCGATGTAGAGCAGCGCGATGGGCACGCCGATCCATTTCAGAATGAAATTGATTGACAGGTTGCTGATGAAATGGATGGCGAGGCTGTAAACGAGAAAGATGAAGGCGGCGCCCTGCGCTGCACGGACAAGCCAGACCCCGCCAATCACTTCGGCGCTGATCGGCGTTGCAATGCCCAGCACGATGGCTGCCATCAGGGCGGGAACCAGTTCGCCGGCGTTGTGGATTGTCGTGCGGAGGTCGAGGAAATTACCGGATTGCGGTTCCTCGCGGAAAATCCGTATGCGCGAAATGACGAAGCTGGACAGTATCCAGGAAACCACCAGCGCCGCCGCCACAATACCGATCTGGACGTAGAAGACGGGACTCTCCAGATAGGTGAGTGCATCCTGCTACCCGGCCTGGGCCCAATCGGTCAATTTCTGCATAACGTGCTACCCGCCTGGTTCTTCGCCATCGGGATTGAATATTGCATGTACCGGAAGCAGGGGCATTACTTAACCGTGCAACTGTCCGGAACGTGACCGACCGTTATGTTCCGGAGCCCTTAAACCAGCGGGCCGACTTCCTGGATCGTGGCGGCGTTCCAGGGATCAATGACCTTGTGCCGGATCAGCCACTTGCCGTCGACCTTGACCATGGTATCGCGGTAACAGCCGATCAGCCGGACAGACTTCTCGTCCGTCTTGGCGTCCCAGTTCATGCCCGCCCAGTATGAAATGACCAGAAGCTCGCCGTCGCCCGCATCCTTGACCGCCATGTGCTGGATCCAGTGCTGGCCGGCGGGCCTGCCGGACGGGCCGAGAAAATGCGTCGCGAATCCTAAAACCCCGCCCGCTTCCGCGTTCCACAGCTTGCCGGTGACATCGCGGATCGTGGCGTCTTCGGTGAAATTCGCCGGTACGCCGTCTATATTGCCGGTGTCCATGCACCACAGGTAACGGCGCAGCGTGGCAAAAACGGCCTCGCGCTCCTCCAGGCTGATGACCGCGTCTTTCATGTTTCCCTCCCGTGAAAATGATGCCGTCAGCCTAACATCTGATTTCGCACCGGCACGCATTTTTTCGGGCGCCAGGCCGGAATTCCAGTTTGCACGGACGCGGCGATTTGTCAGAGTGCTCATTAACCGTCCGGCGGGATTTCGCGTGGGCATGATGAAACAATCGAAGACATGAAGGAAAGTCATGCTGATCGTCGATGCGCAAGTGCATATCTGGGCCGCCCACACGCCGGAACGGCCCTGGCCGGAATACGGTTTCGGAAAGGAACACCGGCCCGTTCCCCTGTCCGCGAAGCAGCTTGTCGCGGATATGGATGAAGCCGGTGTGAACCGCACGGTGCTGGTGCCGCCCTCATGGGAGGGAGAGTACAATGACCTGGCCATCGCGGCGGCGCGGGATTATCCGGGCCGGTTCGCGGTCATGGGCCGCTTCGATATCGGCGACCGCGCCAACGAAGCGCGCATGGCGGGCTGGAAGAGCCAGCCCGGCATGCTGGGCATCCGGGTTACCTTTCTGCGGAAAGAGCAGCAGGATTGGCTGAAGGACGGTTCAATCGACTGGTTCTGGGCAAAGGCGGAAGAACTGGATATCCCGGTCATGGTGCTGCCGCCGGGCCAAATCCCGCAGATAGACAGCGTCGCGGCGCGGCATCCGGGGCTGCGGCTGGTTATCGACCATCTGGCCATGTCGCGCGAGACGGCGGATCCCTTTTCCACGGTGAAGGACGTTCTTGCACTGGCGCGCCACAGCAATGTCGCGGTGAAGACAACCTGCCTGCCGGGATATACCGCTGAACCCTATCCCTTTGCCGGAATCCGCCACCATGTCGAGGCGGTTTTCGACCATTTCGGCCCCGACCGTATGTTCTGGGGCACGGACCTCACGCGCCTTCCATGCACCTATCGGCAGGCCGTCACACATTTCACCGATGAACTGCCTTTCCTGAAAGGCCGGGACCTGGAGCGCGTAATGGGAACGGGTATTTGCGACTGGCTGGGCTGGGCGTACTGACCCGATCGTAAATCTTGAATGGGGACCAAATATGACGATTACGCTGGGCAGTGGTGCATCATCTCCTCCGAGGTTAGAGGACTGGGCGAAACTGCCCGATGGCTGGTCCTTCGACGATGTCGCGGCGGTCGCGGTCGATCACAGGGACCAGGTCTATGTCTTCAACCGGGGCGAACACCCGATGATCGTGTTCGACCGGGCCGGCAATTTCCTGCGATCCTGGGGCGAGGGGGTCTTCAACCGGCCGCACGGGGTATCCGTGGCGGCGGACGGTACGCTGTACTGCACCGATG
>JAQCHR010000532.1 GCA_027619655.1 Pseudomonadota bacterium | reverse complement strand
CAGGCTGCTGGGGCTGAGCGAAGCGGAACTGACCAATGCGCAGGGTCTCGCGCTCAGCACATCCGGCGGCACGCGTGAATTCGTCGATGCCATGGCCTGGACCAAGCGCATGCATCCCGGCTGGGGCGGGGTCGGCGGCACCACGGCCGCGCTGCTGGCGAAGGGCGGCTTTCGCGGCCCGGCACTGCCCTATGAGGGGCGCTTCGGCCTGTATGCGCAATATGTCCGCGACGGGGCGGAAACGGTCGACCTCGCGCTGGCGACCGAGGCGCTGGGCACGCGCTGGCATCTCGACAACGTGTCCTTCAAGCCGCTGCCCGCCTGCTACTTCAACATCGCGCCTGTCGACGCGGCGGCGGCGCTGGCGCAGCGGCACGACCTGGCGCCCGATGATATCGCCGGCGTGACGGTCCTGCTACCGGAAGCGGCGATCAACACGATCTGCGAACCGGCGGCGGTGAAGCGCCACCCGGATGACGGCTATGCGGGCGAATTCAGCGTCTACTACACCGTCGCGGCGGCGCTGGCGCGGCGCGGCTTTTCCCTCGCGGATCACGGCGACGACGCGCTGGGCGATCCCGTGGTGCAGGCGCTGGCGCAGAAGGTTGACTATGCGGTCGACCCGCATTCGACCTTCCCGAAATATTACTCAGCCGCCGTGATCGTCACCACGGTGGACGGCCGGGTGCTGGAGCATCGCGAGGATGTCCATCGCGGCGCGCCGGAACGCCCGCTCGGCGAGGATGCCGTGACCGCCAAGTTCACCGACAACGCCACCCGCGCGGTAGACGCAAAGCGCGCTTCCGAAATCCGCGATACGGTCATGGAGCTGGAGGCGCTGGACGACGCGCGCGTGTTCCGGGAATTGCTGCGGCCTGCGCAGGAAGGATGAGATGGCGGCGTCGATCCCGTCTCACCGGAATGTGAAGTGAAATTCCGCCGCCCCGTTTCTATTTGCCAATTCGATCCCTATCTATGATTTTCAGAACAACAAGCGGCGGCTGGAGCGAACAATCCCGGAAATCAATAACGTTGCCGTGCTGCGTGGCACGCGCCTCAGCTACCCGACGCCGTCAGGCGATATCGCGATCCTGAAGGGCATCGACCTGACCGTCGCCGCCGGCGAAACCGTCGCCGTTACGGGTCCGTCGGGTTCGGGAAAATCCTCGCTGATCGCCGTCATGGCGGGGCTGGAATCGCCGACGGGCGGCAGCACCGAAATCCTCGGCCTGGACATGGGCGCGGCAAGCGAGCAGGAACGCACCCATCTGCACCGGCGCGACATCGGCGTCGTGTTCCAGTCGTATCACCTCGTCCCCACCATGACGGCCCTGCAGAATGTTTCGCTGCCGCTGGTGCTGGCCGGGATCTAGGACGCGGAGAACCGGGCCGCCGGGATGCTCGACCGCATGGGGCTGAGCCATCGCCTGACACACCGGCCCGCCGCCCTGTCCGGAGGCGAGCAGCAGCGGGTCGCAATCGCCCGCGCCTTTGTTGCCGAACCGGGGCTTGTGCTGGCGGACGAACCCACGGGCAACCTGGACCAGGAAACCGGCGACATCATCGCCGTAGCGATGTTTTCGCTGACCCGGGACAGCGGCGCGGCAATGGTCCTGGTCACCCATGACCGTGACCTGGCGGCGCGCTGCGACCGGACGGTCGCGATCGATGCCGGCCGGATTGCCGGGTGACGCGGCCGCCATGAACAGCCGCACCAGCGTTTTGCGCATCCTGAAGGAATTGCTGTCGGCCGAACTGGCTTCCGGAATTGTCGGGCTACGCCTGTTCATGGCCTGCGTCGTCATGGCGATGTTCGTGCTGGGTTCCGTCTGGATGCTGGGAGCCGGGCTATCCCGCGCCCTGTCCGGCAGCGGCGCGGCGATCCTGGGCGGCGACATCGCGATCTCGACAGTCAATGCGCCGCTCGGCGAAAGCAGCCTTCGCAACATTCAGGATATCGGTCAGGTTTCACGTATCGTCGAATTGCGCACCTCCGCGACCGTGGGCGAGGTGCGGGCGCCCGTCGAACTGAAGGCGGTTGACGATGCCTACCCCCTGTACGGAACGCTGCGCCTTGCCGACGGGACATTGCCGGAAGCGCTTTTTGCCGACCGGGACGGCCTGCCCGGCGCCCTTGTCGAGCCGGAGGTCCTTTCCCGCTTCGGCGCCAGTACGGGCGACATCATCCGCATCGGCGACATCCGTTTCCGCATTCGCGGGACGCTGCTGACCGAGCCGGACCGGCTGTCCGCCGGCCGGGTTCATGGTCGGGCTGCCGCGGCTGGAGGAAAGCGGCCTGCTGCGCTTCGGATCCCTGGTCGACTACCGGTATCGCATCAAGCTTGCCGACGGGACCGGCGTTGCGGACGCCATGACGGCGATACGTGCGTTGAATCCGCAAGGCGGCTGGGAAATCGAAACGCCGCAGGACGCGGGCGACCGGGTCCGCCGCACCGTCGACCGGACGACGACCTTCCTCGGCGTCGCGGGCGTGGTCGCCCTGGCGGTCGGCCTGGCCGGCGCCTGGGCCGCCGCGAGCGTCTGGGTCGCGCGCCGCGCCCGGACCATCGCCCTGTACCGG
>JAQCHR010000028.1 GCA_027619655.1 Pseudomonadota bacterium | reverse complement strand
GCATTGTAAAGGGTCGGAAATGGAAGCGTTTGGAAACGTGTTACTGCGGGTGCAATGGGCCATCGGTCGGCTCAGCGTAATCATGGGCGCTCTTGGTTCCCTGAGCATCATTGTCATCACGATTGCGATGCTGGCCGAGGTGGTTGGCCGTTACGTTTTCGGCCATTCGTTTCTGGGCGTCGTCGAACTGGTCGAGATGCTCATGGCGTTCGTCTTCTTCGCGCTGCTTTCGTATACGCAACTCCTGAAGGGGCACTTGCGGCTCAGTATTTTCATCGATCGGCTGCCCCCGCGCATATTGTTGCCGTTGGAGACTATCGTGTTGCTTCTGGTCCTGGCCTTTTTCTGCCTCATGACATGGCAGGCCTGGAGCGAGGCGATCTACGCCACCGTGCGGAACCAGATCCGGTTCGGCGCCGTCGAGTATCCGGTATGGCCCGGCATGCTGGCCGGGGCCGCCGCCCTGTCGATCATGGGCATGCAGGTTCTGGCCGATTTTGTCGATCGCCTGATCGCGGTGGTGTCGAAAGACACGCCGGCCACCTCCCTGGGATTGCCGACGTCCGAGGCCGATTCCGTTTAGATCAGGATGCAGGCTGCGCTTCCGCGGTCGCCAGAACGTTGGAAAACCGTTGCAGGTTCCACAGCCTGGCTGCTGTGCCCCGGAGGCATGACCGGCTGATCCGAAGCCGCTACCCGGCCAGTTCCCGCCGCACGATCTTCGTGCCCTCGACCATCGCCTTCAGCTTGCCGAAGGCAGTCTTGCGGTCGAGGTATTTCATGCCGCAGTCCGGCGCGATGACCAGCCGTTCGGCGGGCGCATGCGCCACAGCGTTGCGCACCCGGTCCGCGACGGTTTCCGCCGTCTCGATATTCGGGTCGCCCATATCGATCACGCCGACGATCAGCTTCTTCGACGGCAGGACGGACAGGATGGAGAGATCCAGCTTTGGCTGCGCCGCCTCCACGGAAACCTGCTGCACGGTGCAATCCTCCAGCTCGGCCAGGAAATTGTAGCCGCCGGTCTTTTCCGTCGTGATTGTGTGGGCGTAGCCGAAACAGATATGCAGCGCCGTCGTGCCGGTCACGCCTTCCAGCGCCCGCTTGATCGCCTTCACCGCGTATTTGCGCGCTTCGTCCGGGTTCGCCTGCATATAGGGCTCGTCGAGCTGCACGATATCCGCGCCCGCCGCATACAGCGCCTTGATCTCCTCGTTCACCGCGGCGGCGTAGTCCATCGCCGCCGATTCCGCGTCCGGGTAGTAATCGTTCTGCGCCTGCTGGGTCATGGTGAACGGGCCGGGGATCGTGATCTTGATGGTCCGGTCCGTATTGGCGCGCAGGAATTGCACATCGCGCACCTCGACCGGTCCGACCCGGCGGATTGGCCCGGTGATCCGCGGCACCTGGCTCGGCTTGCCAGAGCGCCCGGGCACGATGGCGAAGTTTTCGATATCGATCCCGCCCAGCGCCGTGGCGAAGCGGTTGGAATAGCTTTCCCGGCGGATTTCGCCATCGGTAATGATATCCACCCCGGCCTGTTCCATGTCGCGGATCGCCACGACGGTCGCATCGTCCTGCGCATCGTCGAGGAATTCTTCCGGCACGCGCCAGATGTCATGCGCCCGGATCCGGGCCGGGCCGCGGCCCATCAGGATTTCGCGGTTCACCAGCCAGTCCGGCTGCGCATAGCTGCCGACGACGGTCGTGGGAAGAAGGGGAAGTGCCATATCGCCTGATCCTTTCGCCTGCCGGTCAGCCGGCGATTTCCCGCCGCACGATCTTCGTGCCGTCGACCATCGCCTTCAGCTTGCCGAAAGCGGTCGCGCGGTCGAGGTATTTCATGCCGCAGTCCGGCGCGATGACCAGCCGTTCCGCCGGGACATGCTTCAGTGCGTTGCGTACCCGGTCGGCGACCATGTCCGCCGTCTCCACATTCGGGTCGCCCATGTCGATCACCCCGACCATGATCGTCTTGGACGGCAGCCCGTCCAGGATCGACAGGTCGAGCTTCGGCTGCGCCGCCTCGATGGAGACCTGATCGACAACGCATTCCTCCAGCTCGGTCAGGAATTTGTAGCCGTCATTCTTGCCTTCATGGACGACATGCGCGTAGCCGAAACAGATATGCAGCGCCGTCGTCTGGGTCACCCCGTCCAGCGCCCGGTTGATCGCCTTGATCGCGTAACCGCGCGCCACATCGGGCCGCGCCTGCATATAGGGCTCGTCAAGCTGCACGATATCGGCGCCCGCCGCGTACAGCGCCTTGATCTCCGCGTTGACCGCCTCGGCATAGCCCATCGCCGCCGCCTCGCCGTCGGGGTAGTAATCGTTCTGCGCCTGCTGGGTCATCGTGAACGGGCCCGGGATCGTGATCTTGATCCGCCGGTCCGTATTGGCGCGCAGGAATTCGACGTCCCGGACCTCGATCGGTCTGTCGCGACGGATCGGCCCGGCGATGCGCGGCACGGGATTGGCCTCGCCGGTGCGGTCCAGCGCCGTGCCGTAATTGTCGATATCGATGCCGCCCAGCGCGGTGGCGAAGCGGTTGGAATAGCTTTCGCGGCGGATTTCGCCATCGGTGATGATATCGACTCCGGCGCGTTCCATGTCGCGAATCGCGACGCTGGTCGCATCGTCCTGCGCGTCGGTCAGGAATTCCTCCGGCACGCGCCAGATTTCCTTCGCCCGGATGCGCGGCGGCAGCCGCCCCTTCAGGTTGTTGCGGTCAACCAGCCAGTCGGGCTGCACATAACTGCCGACGACGGTCGTGGGAATAAGGGGAAGCGCCATGATATCCTGCCTATTCAAGGTTATGGTTTCCGCCGCACTTTTCGTGACAGCGCCGTTGCGGGGAATATCCCCTGTTCGCGCCGCTTTGTCACCCGTCCCCGGCGGCTACCCGACCCGGCGCGTTATCGCGGTCAGCAATCCCGCAGCTATCAGGCAGGTACCGCCCGCCCGATGGACCAGCCGCAGGGTTTCCGGGCGGCGGAATCGTTCGCGCATCCGCCCCGCCAGCACCGCCCACAGCGCCGCGTTCAGCATCGCCATGGTGACGAAGCTCGCTTCCAGTATCGCGAACTGCATCAGTACCGGCTGCGCGGGGTTCACGAATTGCGGCACGAAGGCGATGAAGAAGACGATGCCTTTCGGATTCAGCGATGTCATCAGCCAGGCATTCCAGAACATGCGGCGCGGCGACGCGACGACGGCGGTGCCGGATGCGCCATCGGAAACCGGCGCGCGCCAGAGCTGGATCCCCAGCCAGACCAGATAGGCGGCCCCGACCAGCTTCAGGACCGTGAACAGCGTGGCGGAAGCGGCGAGGATCGCGCCCGCGCCCAGCAGCGAAATCGTCATCGCGGTGAAATCGCCCAGGGTCACGCCCGGCACCGTCGCCAGCCCCGACCGACGCCCCGCCCCCAGTGCGTAGCTGACCACCAGCAGGACGGCCGGTCCCGGAATGGCCAGCAGAACGGCGCTTGTCACGACAAAGGCGAGCCAGACTTCGAACGACATCGGCATTTTCCCTTTCGAAACGGATTATGCGGAAATGAAAGACAGCCGCACGCTCCGAAGACAAGGGCAATTTGCGCCCCGGAATTGACAATTGCCGCCCGGCCCTTTCTCATCACCGCCAGCGAATTCCGGACAACATCATCAAGGGAGGCAGGGCATGCCCATCAGCGGAAACTATCTGTTCATCGTCAGCATGGATGTGGCGGCGGACAAGGAAGACCTGTTCAACGAAGTCTACGACACCGAGCATGTTCCGCTTCTCGGCGGTGTGCCGGGCGTGGTGTCTGTCACCCGGGCGAAGATGGCGCCGCTGACCATGATGCTGGGCGGCGAGAAGAAGACCATCGTCATGGAAGGCGAACCGACCTACCAGGCGATCTATGAAATCGAAAGCCCCGACGTGCTGATGTCCGACGCCTGGTCGAAGGCGGGCGAAACCGGGCGCTGGCCGACCGAGGTCCGCCCGCACACCACGAACCGCCGCCATGTGCTGCACAAGGTCATGAAAGACTAGCGTCATGGATGACAGGGCCGTGCGCGGCTGGAAAGCGGTCGCGACCCTCTATCACGCCTATATCACCGGCTTCGTCCTGACCGTCGCCACGCGCGGCGGCGCGCGGGAGGCGGAGGACCTGTGGTTTGCCGTCTTCCGCCGCCAGCATCTCGACCTGTTCCTGCCCGGGCTGACGAAGCTGGGGCTGGACGGGCTGCCCGATGCGGTCAAGGCGGCGCAGTACCACTACCTGTCCAACCGGGTCGCCGGGGTGAAGGTCGAATACATGTATGAATCGGACCGCAAGGCCTGGGTCCGCTTCGTGCCGCCGCGCTGGGTCTATGACGGCGCGGCGATCTGCGGCGTGCCGGGGTCGGTGTCGCGCGCCCTGCTGCGCGGCTGGTACGGGCATAACGGCATCGCGCTGGGTAATCCCCGGCTGGGCTTCGTCTGCACCGCGCAGACCATGGACGGCCAGCACGGGCTCGCCGGCTATTTCCGCGAATACGACCGCGACCTGTCCCCCGACGAACGGCTGGTCTTTTCGCCCGGCGAAATGCCGCCGCCCTTCGACCCCGACGCCGCGCCCGGCTTCGACGCCACCGACTGGCCGGAAGAACGGCTGCAGAAGGCCAACCGTAACTATTCCATGAACTTCACCCGCGCCCTGCTGGGCGAATCCGCCGCGATATACGGCCCGGCGGACGCGGCCTATTACGCCAATACCACCGGCAAACTGATCGGCATGCAGTTCTATGACGAAACCCGCGCGCTGCTTGGGCTGAGCGGCGACTCCGCGGCGGATTTCGCCGCCTATCTGGCCGCCATGGCGGAAGCGCAGGGCGACCGCGCCGAGGTCGAAACCATCGGCGAGGCTGTCCATATCCGCCAGTACGGCTGGCGTGTCATGCGCGGGCGCGGGAACCTGCATGATTGCGCCTTCGAGGGCTGGAACGGGCTGTGGCAGGGCGCCCTGATGGCCCATAATCGTTTCCTCGTGCTGGAAGTCCTGCAGCGCATGGATTATGGTGACGCCTGCTTCGAATGGCGTATCCGGCGACGCGGCGTATCAACAACCGCCTGACCGGATTGTGTTCCCCCCGCGATCAGACGCCCTTCGCATCCGCATTGGGGAAGAACAGCTGCTGGCCGTTGACCGTGAAGGCCGCGATGGACTTCTGGCCCGCCGGGCTGACCAGCCAGTCGATGAAGGCCTGGCCGTCCGCCTGTTTCACATGCGGGTGTTTCGCCGGATTAACCAGGATGACGCCATACTGGTTGAACAGGCGTTGGTCCCCTTCGACCGCGACCTTCATGTCCGCCTTGTTCTTGAAGGCGATCCAGGTGGCGCGGTCGGACAGGGTATAGGCGCCGAGCTGCGCCGCCGTGTTCAGGGTCGCCCCCATGCCCGAGCCCATTTCGCGGTACCAGCCGCCGCCCTGTTTCGGGTCGATGCCCGCCGCCTTCCACAATTGCAATTCGGCCTTGTGGGTGCCGGAATCGTCGCCGCGCGAGGCGAAGAGCGCCGACGCCCCGGAGATGGCCTGGAGGCCCGCCGTGACATCCTTGCCGCCGGCGATGCCCGCCGGATCGGCCGCCGGACCGACGATGACGAAATCGTTGAACATGACGGGGATGCGCGCGACGCCATTGCCGTCGGCGACGAATTTTTCCTCTGCCGCACGGGCATGAACGAAGACCACATCGGCATCGCCATTGGCGCCGGTCTTCAGCGCCTGCCCGGTGCCCTGCGCCACGACGCGCACCTCGATCCCGGTCTTGGCCGTGAAAATGGGCAGCAGGTGTTTGAACAGGCCGGAATTATCCGTCGACGTGGTCGATGCTACGGTAATGAATCGGTCGGCGGCCTGCACCGTCGATGCCAGCGCCAGCGACAGCCCGATCGCCAACAGGGCAAGCGTCTTTTTCATTTAAAAATCTCCCTTGAGGTCACCACAACAGATCGCCCGCCACGAAGGCCCGCGCTGCCGCCGAATGCGGCGCATCGAGAACCTGCCCGGCCGGTCCGTATTCGATAATCCGGCCCTTGTTCATCACCGCGACATGGCGGGCCATCCGCCGCGCCTGGCCCAGGTCATGGGTCGAGAAAACCAGCGTCACACCGGACCCGTGCAGTTCATCCAGCATCGCCTCGACCTGCCTTGTCGCGCCCGGATCGAGTGCCGATGTGGGCTCATCCAGGAACAGCAGGTCCGGTTCCAGCGCCGCGGCGCGTGTGATCGCCAGCCGCTGCTGTTCACCGCCGGACAGCACCCGGGCGGGCCGATGCGCCAGGTCGTCGAGGCCGAACCGCGCCAGCGCGGCTTCCGCCCGGCCCCGCAACTCCCGCCGGGGAAAATGCGCGGCGGCGAGCGCATGTTCGATATTGGCCAGCACCGACCGCCGCAGCATGACCGGCTTCTGGAACACCAGCGCATGGCGCTTGCGGCCATCGATACAACCGTCGCCAAGCGACCATTGCACCGAACCGGCAGCCGGCGTCAGCAGCCCGTGCAGCAGCCGCAGGGTCAGCGACTTGCCGGCGCCGTTCGGCCCGACCAGCGCCAGCCGTTCGCCGCGCGGAATGGAAACATCAATGCCGTGCAGCAGCCGCCGGCCATCGGCCGCGAAGACGAGACCTTTCGCGGCGAGCGGCAGGATGCTGGGCGTATCGCGCATCATGCCTGCCCCATGTAGCGTCGGCCGATGCGGCTGGCGCCGAACACGAAGACATTGATCAGGAAGGTCAGGGTCAGCAGGACGATACCAAGGCCCAGCGCCACGACGAGCTCGCCCTTGGAGGTTTCCAGCGCAATCGCCGTCGTCATGGTCCGCGTATGCCCGGCGATATTGCCGCCGACGATGAAGACCGCGCCAACCTCCGCCGAGGCCCGCCCGAACCCGGCCAGCAGCGCAACCGCCAGCGCGAAGCGCGCGTCGTAGAGCAGGGTCGGAATGGCGGCCCGGCCGGTCTGGCCGAGCGACGTCAGGTGATCCCGGTATTCCAGCCAGAGGTCTTCGATGACCTGCCGGGTCAGCGCCACGACAATCGGCAGCACGAGGATGGTCTGCGCGATGATCATCGCCGTCGGCGTGAACAGAAAGTTGAGCGACCCCATCGGGCCGGAGCGCGACAGCATCAGGTACACGGCGAGGCCCGCAACGACCGGCGGCAGCCCCATCAGCGCATTGACGACGACAATGACCGCCGCGCGGCCCCGGAACCGGTTCATCGCCAGCAGCGCGCCGGCCGGCATGCCGATGACCGCGGCGATCGCCACCGCGGTGAGCGAGACCTGCAGCGACAGGCCGACGATCCCGAGGAATTCGGGGTCCAGAGTCAGGATCATGGCCAGCGCGGCCGAAAAAGCGCCGTCGGACATCTGCAAAACCGGATTCAATCGTTGTTTTTCTGCGTTGATATACGAATTAAAATTCTCTATTCACAAGTAATATAACTTACGCAGGATAATGCAGGAATATGCATGACGATTCATACCTGACGACCGAGGAAGCCGGGGAATATCTCCGAATCAAGGCGCGCAAGGTCTATGAACTGGCCGCCGAAGGCGCGATCCCCTGTTCGAAGGTTACCGGAAAGTGGCTGTTTCCGCGCGCGGCGCTGGACCGCTGGATCGCATCGGGCCTGTCCTCGCCGGAAGGGTTTTCCGACGCGACGCCGCCGGCCATCATGGGCGGATCGACCGACCCGCTGCTGGAATGGGCGGTGCGCCAGTCTGGGTCGGGCCTCGCCAGCCTGCCGGAAGGCAGCGAATCCGGCCTGCGCCGCCTCGCCCGCGACGAAGTCGCCATCGCCGCCATCCACATGCATCGCGACAGCGGCGACGATTCCGCGGCCAATATCGATGCGGTGCGCGCCATGCCTGGTCTGCATGACAGCGTCGTCATCGCCTTCTGCAAGCGCGAACAGGGGCTGGTGACCGCGCCGGGCAATCCGCTGGGGATCAACTCCCTGGCCGATGCCGTCGCCAGGGGCGCCCGCGCCATGTTCCGCCAGCAGGGCGCCGGCGCGCAACTGCTGCTGCACCGGTTGCTCGCTGCCGACGGCATCGAACCCGAACAGGTCGCCACCGCCGGGGGCGTTGCCGCGACTGGCCAGGACCTCGCGCTTGCGATCCGCGCCGGCGCAGCGGACTGGGGCATCGTGACCCGCGCCGTGGCGGAAACCCACGGGCTGGGCTACACGCCGATCACCTGGGAGCATTTCGACCTCGTCGTCCGGCGGCGGACCTATTTCGAACCGGGAATCCAGGCACTGATGCGCTTTCTGCCGTCAGCCGGTTTCCGGGAGCGGAGCGCCGCGCTGGGTGGATATGACATCACGGATATCGGCGCCGTCCGGCACAACAGCTGACGAAATCGCCCTGTACCCTTGCGATCCGTCCGCGCATGAATTAAGGCCATGCTTCCTCTGCTGATGAAGATTTTAGGGAGCCCGCCATGGCGAACCGCGAACCCCCATCCGACGGCCCCCTGACCGGGTTGCGCGTACTGGAAATCGGCCATTTCATCGCCGCGCCCTTCTGCACGCGGGTACTGGGCGACATGGGTGCAGATATCATCAAGATCGAGCCGCCGACCGGCGACCCGATCCGCACCTGGGGCCATCACCGCGACGGGCATTCCCCCTGGTGGTCGCAGCATGCCCGCAACAAGCGCTGCATCACGCTGAACCTGAAACATGAAAAGGCGCGGGAGCTGGTCGTCGACCTTGCCGGGCAATGCGACGCGGTGGTCGAGAATTTCCGTCCCGGGCAGTTGGAGCGCATGGGTCTCGGCCCGGACGTGCTGCGCCGGAACCGGCCGGATCTAGTGATCGCCAATGTGTCCGGCTATGGCCAGGACGGACCGTATCGCGACCGCGCCTCGTTCGGCGTGATCGGAGAAGCCATCGGCGGCATCCGCTACCTGACCGGTTATCCGCCGGGCGTCACCGACCTGCCGCCGGTGCGGGTCGGGGTCAGCATCGGCGATTCCATCGCCGGGCTTTACGCGGCCTTTGGTGTCATGGCGGCGCTATGGCAGCGCGACCGTTCCGGCGGCGACCGGCGCGCGCGCACCCTTGACGTGGCGCTGACCGACGCGGTGTTCAGCATGACCGAAGGCATGCTGCCGGAATACAGCGTCTTCGACGTCGTCAAGCAGCCCGCGGGTTCGGGCATCGAAACCGCCGCCCCGACCAACGCCTATCCCACCGCCGACGGTAAATGGATCCTCGTCGCCGCCAATTCGGACCCGCTCTTCGCGCGGCTGTCGAAAACCATGGGCCGGCCGGAACTGGTCGACAACCCGGATTTCACTGGCAACCAGGCGCGGGTGAAGAACCGCAAGGCGCTGGACGACATGATCGGCGCCTGGACCGCGACGATGACCGCCGTCGAGGCGGACAGAGTGCTGTCCGAGGCGGATATCCCCTGCTGCCAGGTCTACACGGTCGCGGATTGCGCCGCCGACCCGCAGTACCGCCATCGCGGCATGGTACAGGAGGTGCCGGACCCGCATTTCGGCTCCGTATTGCAGACCGGTATCGTGCCCATCGTCCCGGAAGACCCAGGCCGCATCCGCTGGCCGGGCCCCGAAATCGGCGCGCACACCGAAGAAGTGCTGACATCGCTGCTGGGAATGACGGGGAACGACGTATCAGCCCTGCGCGCAGCCGGTGTGATCTAGGTCGTCGCCTTTCGACCGACGCCCGGCCCGTGCCGAATTCGCGCCGATGGCGAATCCGCGTTTTTTCGCATCAATAGCGTGCCGCCCCCTGAATCGCCTCGCGGATCGCGTGCCCCGCCTTGACTATGAGGTTATTCGGGCTCCAAACTCGGGAAGTGAGACGGCATCACAAACAGGCAATGTGACAAGATTTTTTCGAATCCATATTTATCATATTGATATCAATTGATTATTAATCTAAACACTATTGCAACAGGTAATGGGGGATAAGTAAAATGACCAAAATCACCGGTGCGCACCTTATTGCGAGGAGCCTCAAGCAACAGGGTATCGACCATCTATTCGGCGTTGTCGGCTTTCCCGTCGGCCCGATTGCGGAGGCGGCGCAAAAGGAAGGCGTCAAATACGTGGGCATGCGCAACGAGCAGGCGGCATCCTACGCCGCCCAGGCCTATGGCTACATGACCGGTCGACCGGGCGCCTGCATCGTGGTGACGGGCCCGGGCGTCGTGCACGGCCTTGCGGGCCTGGCGAACGCCCAGCAGAACTGCTGGCCGATGATCCTGATCGGCGGCGCCTCGGAAACCTATCGCGGCGGCATGGGCGCGTTCCAGGAGGAACGCCAGGTGCTGATCGCCACCCCGTTCTGCAAGTTTGCGCACGGGATCGAAAGCGTCCGGCGCATCCCGTACTACGTTGAAATGGCGACACGGCACGCGACCTTCGGACGCCCTGGCGCCTGCTACCTGGATATGCCGGACGACATCATCACCGGCGAATGCGACCTTGACGATGTTGTCAAGGTCGAGCGCGTGGGCGAGCCTCCGCGCATGATCGCGCCGACGGAGAACATCGACGCCGCGCTGGACCTGCTGGAAAAGGCCGAGCGGCCGCTCGTCCTCGTCGGCAAGGGCATGGCCTGGGCCCGCGCCGAAGACGAAGTGCGCGACTTCATCGACCGCACGCAACTGCCCTTCGTCCGCTCCCCCATGGGCAAGGGCGTGGTCCCCGACGACCATCCGCTCGCGGCCTCCGCGGCGCGGACACTGGCGCTGCAGCAGGCGGACGTGGTCTTCCTGATGGGCGCAAGGTTTAACTGGATCTTCCACTTCGGCCTGGCGCCGCGTTTTGCGCCCGACGTGAAGGTCATCCAGCTCGATATCTCGCCGGAGGAAATCGGGCATAACAAGCCGTCTGAAGTCGCGCTTGTCGGCGACGGCAAGGCGATCATGGGCCAGATGAACAAGGCCCTTGAGGGACGGCAGTGGTTCTACCCGAAGGACACCCCGTGGCGTTCCGCCCTGGGCGACAAGATCGCGGCGAACGTCAAGTCGCTTGAGCCGCAGATCAACGACGACCAGGCGCCCGCAAACTACTATCGGGCGCTGCGCGACATAGCGGCCTGGATGCCGAGGAACTCCGTGCTCAGCGCCGAGGGCGCCCGCACAATGGATATCGGGCTCACACAGTTGCCGGTTGCCGACGCGCGTTCCTGCCTGAACGCCGGCACCTACGGCACCATGGGCGTGGGCCTCGGCCATGCCGTCGCCGCCTGCGTCGTGCATCCGGACCGGCCGGTCATCCACCTCTCGGGCGATTCGGCCATCGGCTTCTCCGGCATGGAGATGGAGACGCTGGTCCGGTACAACCTGCCGGCCAAGATCGTAGTGCTCAACAATGGCGGCATCGGGCCGGGCCACCCGGAAATCCCGGCCGACCCGATGATGAAGATGAAGCCGAACGCCCTGATCTACGGCGCGCGCTACGACAAGATGATGGAGGATTTCGGCGGCAAGGGCTTCTTCGTCGAGGACCCGAAGGACCTGCCGGCCGCGCTCGAAAAGGCGATGGCCTTCGACGGTCCGGCGCTGGTCAACGTCCTGATCTCGCAAAGCTCGGACCGGAAGCCGCAGCAGTTCGCGTGGCACCAGTAAGGCGCCACGTCCGGAAAGCGCGCTGACATATAGCGCGTAAGATGCGGAAGCCGGCTGAATTTCCAGCAGCCTGGTTTCCGCATTTTCGTTTTTGAGCAGCTATGTCCGGTACGTCGCATTCGGATGCGTCGCCGCGTATGACCGGCCATGTAACAAGGAAACAGCCATGCCGTATTACGAAACAGGCGACGTCCGCATCCGCTACGAGGAATCCGGCATTGGCTTTCCGCTGCTGGTCACGCCGGGCGGCGGCCTCAACTCCCGTGTCAGCAACTGGCCGTCCGCCGTCTTCAACGCGATGGAGGTCTTCCGGGACGATTTCCGCTGCATCACGATGGACCAGCGCAACGCCAATGGCGGCGAGAGCACGGGACCGCTGGCCCTCGACGACCCCTGGGGCGGTTTCGCGGACGACCAGCTCGGCCTGATGGATCATCTGGGCATCGGTAAATTCGCCTATATGGGCTACTGCATCGGCGGCTGTTTCGCCGGAAAGCTGATCGAACGCGCGCCGGAGCGTATCGCCGCCGCGGTGTTCTGCCAGACCGTAGGGCACCGGCCGGAAGACCCCGATGTCATGTACCGCTCCGGCCGGGATGTCTGGGCGCCCGAACTGCTGGCCCGGCGGCCCGACCTGGACCAGGGCATGATCACCCGGTATCTCGACGGGCTGTACCGGGCGCAGCCCGATTTCCTGTACAGCGTGCCGCGCGCCCTGATCCGCGACTGCCAGACGCCGATACTGGTGCTGCCCGATGAAACACCGTCGCACCCGCACCAGTCATCGGTGGACGTTGCCTCGCTGGCGCCGAATGCCGAGATCACCGTCTTCCCCTGGACATCCCCGCCGGAACTGAAGGCGCGAACCATCGAAAAAGTGCGCCGGTTCCTGCAGAAGCATTGCACCGTATAGTCGGAAGGGCCGTTTTCATGAACATCCGCAAGACACTGCTCATCAGGGAGACCATCGAAACGGACGGTTTCGGCAAACCCTGCGGCCCGATAACCCGGGTGGTCGCTGTCGCCGTCATCCAGAACCCCTTCGCCGGGCGCTACGTCGAAAACCTGTCGCCGCTGTTCGATATCAGTGGCGTCATCGGCGACAGGCTGATGGCCGATGCCGTGAACGTACTGGCGGGGCCGCCCGTCAGCTATGGCAAGGCCGCCATCGTCGGCGTCAATGGCGAGCTGGAGCATGGCGGCGCCGTCCTCCACCCGAAACTGGGCAAGCCGATGCGAACCGCCGTCGGCGGCGGCAAGGCGCTGATTCCCTCCAACGCCAAGGTCGCCGCCGCGGGCGCGTCTATCGACCTGCCGCTCGGCCATAAGGACGAGGCCTGGTCATTCGATCATTTCGATACCATGACCATCATGGTCGCCGACGCACCCCGCCCGGATGAGATCGTCTTGTGCATGGCGGTATCCGACGGACCCCGCCCGCATCCCCGGGTCGGCAGCGGCCCGATTACGGATTGACCGATGCGCCCGCGCTGATCTTCGCCGCCGCGTCCAGCACCCGCTGCGCCTTGTAGACGATGGGGTAGTCGATGAATTCCCCGTCCAGCTGGATCGAGGCGGAGCCGGATTTTTCCGCTTCGGCGAAGGCGGCGACGATTTTACGGGCATGGGCGATCTGGGCGGCACTGGGACTGAAGACCTCGTGCACCACCGCGACCTGCGGGGGGTAGATGCACATCTTGCCCTGGAAGCCGAAGCTGCGCGCCCGCTCCGCCGAGCGGCGCAAGCCGTCCAGGTCGCGCACCTGCGCCCAGACCGTATCCAGCGGCGGCTCCAGCCCGCCCGCGCGGCAGGCCAGCACGCAGCGCGCCCGGGCGTCGTTGAGTTCCTGTTCCTCCGTCGTCCATTCGAACCCCATGTCGAGCGCGTAATCGGCGGCGCCGAAGGCGAGCCGCCGCACCCGCGTGCCGCTGGCCGCGATGGCGTCCAGCGCCGCCATGCCCTTGCCGGTCTCGATGATCGGGATCAGGTCGATGCCGCCGGGCTCCAGCCCCCGTTCCCGCTCCAGGTTGGCGATCAGCCAGTCGACGGCCTGTAGCTGGGCCGCGCTCTCGACCATCGGCAGCACGATGCCGTCCAGCCCCGTCCCGACCACCGCGACCAGGTCGCCATAGCAGAATTCCGTGTGGTGCCCGTTGACCCGGACATAGGTGCGCGTTGGGTTGTTCTTCTTCAGCGCCTCGACCAGCACGGCGCGGGTCGCGACCTTTTCCGAGCGCGCCACCGCATCCTCTAGGTCGAGGATGACCGCATCCGCGCCGAATTCGAACACCTTCTCCACCTTGCGCGGGTGATTGCCCGGGGCGAACAGAAAACTGCGGAACGGTCCCATGTATATCCTCCTGATGACTCAACCTTCCCGCATGGCTGGACAAGCCATCCACCGGCATGCTGGGATTGCGCGCAGCATAAACGCAAGACCGGGGGCGAGAACAGTGGCACAGAAGAAAGCAGCAACAGGCATGCTCGGCGTATGGACGGATTCCGACCCGGCGCTCGAGGCGGCGTTCAACGAATGGTACAATCGCGAACATGTCAACGAACGGGCCGACAATCCGGGCTTCCTGAACAGCCGCCGCTACCGCAATGTTTCCGCCGGCGGCAAGCCGCGCTACATGGCGCTTTACGACTTGGAGGACGTGAGCGTCCTGCAAGCGCCTTTCTACAAGAAAGCCCAGGAAAACCCGGCCGCTGGAACGCGGAAGATGATGAAGGCCTTCCTGAACATCATCCGCTCGGAATTCGTCATCCGCCACCAGGTCGGCCGGGGCCATGGCGCGACCGTCATCGCCCTGCGCCGCGAAGGGCGCGGGCTGCCCGACCCGCAATTCGCCAAATGGCTGGGCAGCAAGGCCATGAAGGCGATCCTGAAGGAGCCCGGCGTGACCAGCGCCACCTATGTGGAAACCAAAGACCAGACGGAGCCGGAAGAAACCAAGGAAAGCCGGATGCGACCGACCAAGGACCGCATCGCCGACTGGGCGCTGTTCGTGGAGGGCACGGAACCGGCGCTGGTCCGCGCGGCCTTCGACAGGATATTGTCCAAAGAGGCGCTGGCGCAGAACGGCGCCGGCAACAACCTGCGCATTGGCACGTACAAGTTCCTCTACGGCACGGACCCGGAGTAAAACCAGACCATGGCATTCGAAACGATCCTGTACGAGGAAGACGGCCCGCTCGGCATCATCACGCTGAACCGCCCGGATGACGGCAACATGTTCACCGAGACCATGTGCCACGAAATCCGCGACTGCATGCAGGCGATCCGCCGCGAAACCCGGACCCGCGTCATCATCCTGACCGGCGCCGGCGACCGGTATTTCTGCATCGGCGGGCGCAAGGACGGCATGGAGGATACCAAGCTCTACGCCGGGGTCCTGCCGACGCTGGACATGTACGAAGCCATCGACCGGCTGCAGAAGCCGGTCATCGCCAGCGTCAACGGTTACGCAGTCGGCGGCGGCAATGTACTGCAGGTCGTCTGCGATCTGACCATCGCCAAGGAAAGCGCCGTGTTCCGGCAGGTCGGTCCGATGATGGGCTCCTTCGACGCGGGCTACGGCACCTGGTACCTGGAAGACCTGATCGGCAAGAAGCGCGCCCGGGAGATGTGGTACTGCAACCCGCGGCTCTCCGCCGCCGAAGCCAAGGAGATCGGGCTGATCAACCGGGTCGTGCCCGATGACAAGCTGGCCGAGGAAACCAGGGCCTGGGCGCTGGATATCGCCGACCGCGGCGCGATGGCGCTGGCCGCGATCAAGGGCTCGTTCAACGCGCGCCATGGCGGCGTTTCTGGCCTCGCCCGCGTCATGCATGACCAGCAGTTGCGGCTCTACCTGGACAGCAAGGAAGCCAAGGAACTCAGCGCCTCGTTCCGCGAGAAGCGCAAGCCGGACCCGGACACTTTCGGGCATTGAATCGGGCACGGATATGAACACCCTGCTGACCCTGCACGATCCGGTCCTGGCCCGCCGCTATTACGATGCGGGCCTGTGGCGGGCCGATACCTTCTATTCGCTGGCCGCCGGGCAGGCCGCCGCCCGCCCCGATGCCTTCGCCCTGCGCGACAGCCGGCACCGGCTGAGTTGGCGCGAACTGGTCGACTGGGTCGATGCCACCGCCGCCGCGCTGCACGATGCAAAGCTGCGCAAGGGCGACCGGGTGGCGCTGTGGCTCGGTAACCGGGTGGAGGCGATCGTCGCCTTCCTGGCCAGCGCGCGGAACGGCTATGTCTGCAATCCGTCGCTGCATCCCAACTATACCAACGCCGAACATCGCGCGC
>JAQCHR010000531.1 GCA_027619655.1 Pseudomonadota bacterium | reverse complement strand
TGACGGCGCCCTGCCGCTCAAGGAGTTGTTCGACGACGGCAAATGCCTGATCGGCGCCCATCTGCACCCCTGGGTAAACCCGCCCTTTGACGAGGCGGTCTGCAACCTGAATTCCTACCCGGGAAACCTTCCCGCAGCCCTTGAACGGCAGAAGCTGAAAGTCCTGACCGAGACCATTGCAGAGCGGTTTGGCGAACGGCCGGGCGTCTACAAGGCGGGGCGCTATGGTGCCGGGGTCAATACGACGGAGACGCTTGAAGCGCTGGGCTATCAGATCGATACCAGCGTGCTGTCGCATACCGATCTGCGGAGCGAGGAAGGGCCGGATTTTTCGGCCTGCGGCGCAGCGCCCTACTGGTTTGGCACCGAGTACCGGATGCTGGAAATCCCCATGTCGGTCGGGTTCGCCGGCAAAATGCGAGATGCCGGAACACGTCTCTACAATCCGCTAAACAGCAAAAGCGGGTTAAAACTGCATTTGCCGGGAATTTTTGCGAGGCTCGGCCTGCTGGAACGGATAACGCTGACGCCCGAGGGAATAAATCACCAGGAACACAGACGGCTGACCGACGCCATGTTTGCCGACGGACACAGGGTCTTCAGCTTTACCTATCACAGCCCGTCTCTGGCGCCAGGCAACACGCCCTATGTGAGCAGTGAGGCCGATCTCGCCACTTTTCTCGACCGATTCGAACGCTATTTCGACTATTTCATGGGCGAGCTGGGTGGCCAACCCGCAACACCGCTTGATATCCGGGATGCCGCTCAGCCAGTCACCACCGGCTAAGCGGCCGGCCGTCAGCCGCCAAGCTTTTTCAACAGCTCCTTGGCTTTTGCCGCCTCTGAGAACTTGTCGGTTTCTTTCAGCATCCGCTCGAGAACTCGCCTGGCTTCGCGCGTCTTGCCGGATTTGTCCAAGGCGGCCGCCAGGTGATAGGCGATATCGCCCTGCTTGGGCGCCGCATTATGCGCATCCTGTAGCAACTTCACCGCCCGGTCGTTCTGACCCTGCTCGAACAGGATCCAGCCGAGCGTATCCATTACAGCCGGGGATTTGGGTGCATTCTTCAATGCTTTCTCGCCATAGTCGATGGCACGCTTGTCGTTCTTCTTGCTGTAAAGCCAGGCAAGATTATTCAGCAGAACAGGGTTGTTGGCATCCTTGGCCAGCAACGTTTCGGACTCGCGGATCGCGTCGTCGTATTTGTTATTGGAGATATAGCTGCTCGCGAGAATGTGCCGGACGCCGGCATCGTCCTTGGCGTTCACCCATTTCTGCAACCCGTCCAGCGCCTTTTCCGGCGTGCTGGCAAGGCGCGCCGCGTTATAGCGTCTGATCGCCAGGGCCCCGGTGTCTTCGCGCTTCAAGGCTTCTTCGTAGACCTGAACCGCCTTGTCATACTGTTTGGCCCGCATGTAGACATCGCCTGCCAGCATCTTGCCGGCCGCCGATTTGGGCGCTTTTTCATCAACCTTGGCCGCAAGCTTCAGCGCGGCATCAACATTTCCGGCGCGCGATTCGATTTCGACCAGCGCCCTCATCGCGGGAACAAAATTCTCGTCAAGCGCCAGCGCGGCCTCAAAGGCCTCCTTTGCACCCCGCGAATCGTTGGTCGCCGCAAGGGCGCCACCAAGCAACTGCTGGGCACGCGGCGATTTTTGCGCGAGGCTCACTAGCTCGCGGAAGGTCATTGCGGCCTCGACGGGCTTGCCGGCGGCGATTTCCGCCCGCCCCATCGCTTCGAGAACCTGAGGATTGTTCGGCACATTGCCTTTGAGTTCTCGGGCGACCGACAGCGCCTTTGTGAAATCCCGTATCTGCCCATAATGCTGGATCAGCCGAAGCCTCGGCACCACCGATTTGGGATCTGCATCGCCTGCCTTCTTCAGCCAGTCGACGACATCGTCGGGGCGTTTTTCGGTCGCGGCGACATTGGCAAGCGCCATCATTGCCCCGACATGCTTCGGGTTCTCCTTGACGATCGTTTCATAGTGACCCACGGCGCCCTTGACGTTCTTTTCGCGCAGATCGAGCTGCGCAAGATTCATGCGCGCCGGATGAAAATCGGATTTCTTCTTAAGCGCCGCTTCGAAGGTCTTGCGCGCCTCGGCGGTCTCGCCCTTGCCGAGCTGCGCGGCGCCAATAAGGTTATCCGCCAAAGGATTCTCCGGCATACTCTTTTTCAGGACCTCGGCGGATTTCAACGCTGCATCGAATTCACGCTTCCGCAAATGGACCAGCGTCAACAGGATGGAAGCCTGTGTCGCATCAGGGTCAAGATCCACAGCGGTTTGAAGATCGCCAACCGCCTTGTCCGAAGCCCCCTGAGCCAGCCGGCTCAGCGCCAGCTGGGTGCGGATCGACGAAACATTGGGCGCGGCTTCGGCTGCCTTCTCGAACAGTTCCGCCCCTTCGGAGAATTTCCCGGTCCGCATATAGGCACTGCCGAGCAGCGACATCACCTGGGCGTCCTCGCCTTTTGTGCCCTGTAATGGCTGGAGGACTTCGATCGCCTTCTGCGGATCGTTCTTTCGCACCAGCGTGGCACCAAGCAGCTTGCGGGCCCGGACGTTGCCGGGAACGGCGTCGACA
>JAQCHR010000530.1 GCA_027619655.1 Pseudomonadota bacterium | reverse complement strand
ATACCAAGCGGCCCCAGAAGAGCGGGCCGTGAGGCCCGCCCTTCCAAAACCCGAGATATGGACTCTTCCGCGAGCCCGACCATCGGCATGCCTTCATCCGGCCTCATCGCTGCCGCGCGTTCGAAGGATTCTCTGCTTTTTCAAGCTCCAGCTGCGCGAGATAGGCTTGCCCGCGGACAATCCGGAGGCCGGCCTCGACTTCCCGGCTGCGCCGTTCCGGCGAGAATTTTTCGATGATCTCGTCATAGCGTTCCAGCAGATATGTCGCACTGGCCAGCGGCACGATCAGCAATTCCTCGTCGCCCCCTTCAACCAGGGCGCGGCGCAGCTCCTTTTCCGCCGCTGCGGCATTTCCAAGCCGCAGATAGGCCTTGCCGATCAGGATCCGCGCCGCAATGTCGGCCGGATTCTGCTGCAGTACATTCTTAAGCTGGATAATGGATCCGTCGAAATCATCGGCATTGAAGCGGGTGAGCGCGTCCTCATACAGGCTTTTGTCACCCCCTTCGGTCGGCGCCGCACGAAGCGCGCCGGATCCGGAAAAGACGAGAATCGACAGCGCCAGTGAAAGCGCAATCCACGCAGCCCGAGAGGTGCGATGACGGCGGGCATTCGTAAACAATGCTGATCTGTACATCCTTGGCATCATGAACGCGTTTTTCCTTTCGGCCCGTTATCCCCGCCATTATGCTTTCCGCGCAGAAAACCGGGCCTTGCAGAAGGCTTCAAGCCCCCTTGATTATTGTTCGGACCGGACAATCTGCAAGTGGTTCCGCCAATCCGACCCAGAGCCGACGGCGACGCCGCTGCATACCCTGCCGGTTTCCCTACCATAACAAAGTTAACCGATGCCTAGTCGATCGCCGTCACCCAAATGGGTGCCCCGCTTGCCACGGCCGACAGCATACGCACATCGTCCAGCGCGCGGCCCCAGATATTCGCTGGCGACGCCGGGCGGATTTCGCTGCCCCGGGAAATCGGCGTCGGGCCAAACCCGATGGCGATCGAGTCGCCATCGAGCCAGAATGCCAGTTCGCCCGCCTCGACAATTGTGCGGGCGTCCGGCTCCGCCGAAACGCTGACGGGGGTCGCGAAATACACCTCATCGCCCCAGGTGCTGGCCGTGGATTCAAACGGCAGGGCGGCAAACAGCGCATCAGCGGTCGGCGTATCGAGCAGTTCCGCCCGGATTTCAACGGAACCGATCACCATTTTCAGCCGCCGCATGGCCATCAGTCGGCAGCCTGCGGTTCCGCCGGGAGATCCGACTCATCCGCGCCCGCCGCCAGCATGTCGGCGACGACGCCATCTTCCATGCCGATCATCAGCGCGTCGTTGAACCGGTTGAAGAAGCCGCAAAGCGCGGTGCGCAGCGTCAGTTCGACGATCTGTTCCTCGCTGAAATGCTTGCGAAGATCGTCGAACATCCGGTCGCGGATCATCTGCGCATTTTCCGTCACCGCCACCGCGTAATCCCGCACCAGCAGGTCGGTTTCATCCATGCCGGGACAATCCGGCGCCAGGATATTCGCCACCGTCTCGGGACCGAGCCCCTGTTCCACCAGCCGCGGCGTGTGATGCGCGACGCAGTAGCGGCACTCATTCAGCTTGGACACCACCACCAGGGCGATTTCCAGATACCGTTTGGGCAGGATCTGTTCATCCTTGAAGTCGAGCAGCATCCCCATGATGTGCCGCACGGCGGTCGGCCGATGCGCGAAAACCCGCACCTGGTTCAGGAAGGGACCGTATTCATTCGAAAAACGCTCATAAACCGGCTTCACATCGTCGGGAACCTCGTCAATCGTCACATCGCGAACCCGGGCCATTTTCCGCCTCCCTGACTGTCTGTTTACGGCACACTGATTACAGTTTTACGGCTGCGCCTGTTATTTCACCTGCCGGCGCGCACCTCAACCGCGCATGCGCGGATTTTGGCCATTGTGCCTGTTTTGTTCCGAGATTCAAACTGCTATATCTGTCCGCATGCCGGAAACCACGGAATACACACGCGATACCAGCGTCGCAACGGGAATAGGCCGGGGAGTCGCCCGGCTGCTGCGCAATATGGATGCGGACTGCCTGTTTGAATTCAAACTGCGAACCCGGCGGCGCGCCGATGTCATCGGTCTGGGCCGGGACGGCGCCTTCACCATCGTTGAAATCAAATCGTCCACCGCCGATTTCCGCGCCGACGGAAAATGGCCGGACTATACCGGGTTCTGCGACCGGTTCTATTTCGCCGTACCGCCCGATTTTCCCGTGCGCATCCTGCCGGAGGATTGTGGTGTCATCGTCGCGGATGGCTTTGGCGGCGAAGTCATCCGCCCGGCGCCGGAAATGCCGCTGAACGCAGCGCGGCGGCGGGCGCTGACCCTGCTGTTCGCCCGTACCGCCGCCACGCGGTTGATGCGCCAGTCCGAGAGGTTCGTTCTCACCGGGATCTAGATTGCCCGCCCTTTCCAGGGAAACACCTGCGGGACACTGCGCTGGTAGTCTCGGTAGGCAGCACCGTACAGGCGGCTTAGAGCAAGTTCCGATCGTATTGAATCGGAAGCATGCGATTAGGGATTCCCATATTTAGTGGTTTAGG
>JAQCHR010000529.1 GCA_027619655.1 Pseudomonadota bacterium | reverse complement strand
CGCGGTCTACGATAAGCGGCTTGTTCCGATCTGACACGATATGCCGGACGTCGCCGACATCGACACCGGCGACGGGCAGGCGCGAGGCCATGGCCTCCAATACGCTGATCGGCATCTGCTCCGTATCCGAAGACAGCGCGAATATGTCGAACAGCGCCAGCACCGGCGCGGGGTCCGCTATGTATCCTGTGAAAAGGACCTTGTCCGCAACGCCAAAGCGCGCTGCCGCTGCTTCCAGGGATGGCCGTTCCGCGCCATCGCCAACGATGACAAGCCGTAACGCGGGCTCCTTGGCAACGGAAATTGCAAAGGCCTCGATGAGGCGCGTCAGGTTTTTCTCCGGCCGCAATGCCGCAACGGTTCCGATGACGGGCCCCGCCCCATCCAGTCCAAGCTGACGGGCATATGCCGGATCGGGAACATTGTCGAACCGTGTGCAGTCGATGCCATTCGGGACAAAGGCGACGTCTTTGTCGGGAAGCCGCCAGATTTTCGTCGCAATCTCATACAGGGTCCGCGACGGGACCACCGTGATCGTGTTACGCCAGAAGGCCATCCTGCGGAACATCACGCGCCGTTGCAACTGGCCTTCCGCTTCCTCGGGACCGAACCCGTCCACAATATGGATATGCGGACACGAACGTCCGAAATTCGCCATGGCCCATTCGATGGCGCCCCAGTTATAGGTGACCAGAACGTCGGGGCTTAGCGCGTTGAGGGCGCGGCGGAACGCCAGGATATTGCCAATGGTATTTCCCTTGGTGAAGCCGGTCTCGAAGATTTCGCAGGGCGCCGCGTCGTTGAACAGTTTCATGCTTTCATACTTGCTGTCCATGGCGAACAGCCTGTGCGCGAATGCGCCAAGGCCGTTATTGACCAGTGTCGCAAATCGGACCTGTTGCCCCCCCACGCTCAGCGTGGAGAAGACATGCAGAAGCGTACGGGGTCGTGTCTGGTTCTCAGGCGCCATGGCCTTGGTGCTCTCGGATATTTGGCAAAGGTCGTGTCGTTACCCTGGTTTCCGGAACCGGCTGGCGCAGGCCCGGAAAATTCGTTCCGTGCTTATAGGATAGTTGGTGAGCCGATTAAAGCGCGCGCCGCAAATGGGGTATGGCCGGCATTTTCTAGACTCGTTGTTCAGTAATGCGGCGGCGGTCGGTCGCCCGGTTCTTCGGACCCGGCGGTGTCCCGCAGGTCGATCAGCCGTTCCTCGACACGTTTCAGTTTCAGCAGCAAGCCATCGATCGTTTCCCATTGCCGGCGCACCATATCGCTGATGTCGCGGATCGTGCCTTCCTGATGGGTGAGGAGCGATTCCAGCGCGATAAGGCGCTCTTCCAGGTCACCATGTTCCGGCATGTCGGCCCTTTCCTTCCTGCAACGGGAAACCTGTCCCGTCGCCATTCATTGCGCGGGTATCCTAAAGGCGATCCGCTCTATTGGCGAACGACGAGGCAGGACTGCTTTTTTTCTTTCAGCGCCTTGCACAGGGTGGCCGCCTGTTTTGCGCTGGGGAAGTTGCCGAGCTTGAGCCGGTAGAAGACGCCCCGATTGGCGACGGTTGCCCGTTCGACAGTGATTGCCTGCCCGTCCAGGGCGTTGCCGAGCTGACGTTGCAGCCGGACGCTTTCACCCGCGGCGGCTTCTTCACTCTTCAGGGATGCAAGCTGAAGCGCAAAAGAGGGCGCGGCAGGGGGGACCGGTCTTTTTGGAGGGGCCAAAACAGCCGGTTTGGCGGCAGGTTCCGGCGGCATCGGCATGGCCTGCTGCGGCGATGTAACCGGAAGGGGCGCAGGCGGTGTGGGCAGCGAGATTTTCAGCGGTAGGACCGCCACCGCTTCGGCCGCGTTGCCCGATACTGCCGCCTCCGTTTCGTCCGCAACCCGGGCGACCGGTTCCGGCGGCGCAGGCGGCGCAACGGCCGTCACTGCCGCTGCATTGACGCTGGTTACCCGGTCCGGCGTTCTGGATGGAAGGGCCGGTTTAGGCGGTTCGACTTTGGGTTCCGGACCGGATGCGGGCTGCAATCCGGGTTCGGCGTCATCGCGCGCCATCGTCACGGGCGTTGGATCGCTCGGGCGGGCTTCAGGCAGGGGAAGCGCCTATGTTGAAACGGTTCGTTCGGGCATTCCGGGAGGGGCGTTTGCGACCAGCAGATAGGTTGCAACCCCGGAGACAAGGCCGACCGCCAGCAATGCCGCGACGAACCGCGCCGGACGCGCCAGTCGGCGAGGCGCTTGCCGCGGTTGCGGTGCGGGATTGGACGATCCGGATTCGATCCGTTGATCGGCCACCATTTCGAGCCGCCGCCCGGCCGCCCTGGCCTCCCCTTTGCGCGCCAGCAAATCATGCGTCAACGGTGCTGCTGCTTTTTGGCTCAAGTGCTTCTAACTCCAACTCAACCGTGCAAGTGACCGCGCCGGAACTGTCGAAAGGCTGTCGCGCAGGGCGCTGGTTCAGGCCCTGGCCTGGCCATAACCGAAGGCCTTGCTCGCCGCCGTCAGGATTTCGCCAAAGGGCAGACGAATTTTTCGGCCATGCGTCCGGTTCCACCGTTTGTCAATATAGGTCCATAGATGCTCGATTTCCTGCGCCG
>JAQCHR010000528.1 GCA_027619655.1 Pseudomonadota bacterium | reverse complement strand
GCGGCGGCCGACGCTCCGGCGTGGTCTATTCTTTCCTTACTGCCGCACTGGCTGGCAAACCCGTTTCCGTCGGATCCCCCGGCTCCCGCTTTTCCCTGCTCAATGTCAAAGATGCCGCCTCAGCGGCGTGTCTGGCGGTCACCCGGCCGCCGGAACCCGGCGTCTCTATTCTGAACATTGCAGGCGCGGAGACAGTATCCCTCAAGGCTCTGGCGCTTGATATCACCGCCATGACAAACAGCGTCAGCGAAATCATATACGGGGAGAGTGTGGCGCACACCTCCGCTCTAGCGATCAACAAGGCTCGATCCACCTTGGGATTCAATCCGTCACCGCTCCACTCCTGGCTTTCGGCCGAACAGGACCTACTTTCGCAGGGGGGGTGCGGCGAAACATGATCGTTGCGATTCATCAGCCGAACTATGCGCCCTGGCTCGGCTTTTTCGCGAAGATCGCGCGCGCCGGGATTTTCGTATTTCTCGACGACGTCCAGTTTACCAAGAACGGCTATACAAACCGGGTGCAGGTTTCCAATAACGGCCAACCGCACTGGCTAACACTTCCGGTCAGTGTCCATCTGGGCGACAACATTGATGCGGTGCGCCCGGCACAGGCTGACTGGCCGGAACGGCATTGTGCAGCCTTGCAGAACTTCTACCGCAGCGCCCCCGCATTCAAAGCGGAATGGCCGGAAATCCGGAAAATTTACGAATCCCTGCCGGGTGGAAATCTGGCCGACATAAACATCCACCTGGTTATCGAACTGGCGCGCATCCTTGGACTTCCCGTCCAGTTTGCGCGCTCATCCGAACTCGATACCGCGGGCAGCCGCGGCGACGAACGATTGGTTCGGATTGTCAATGTGCTTGCTCCCGGCGGCACCTACCTGTCCGGCGAAGGCGGCCGAAACTATCAGACTGACGGGACCTTCGCAGACAAGGGGATCCGACTCGACTACCTGAACTTCAAACAACCGGAATATGCGCAGCGAGGCACGGAATTCCTGCGCGGCCTCTCCGTACTCGATGCCATATTCGAGTTGGGCCGCATCGAAGCCACCCGTCTCATCACGCCGCACCTGACTTCATGACGATGCCGCTACGCCTCCTGTGCCTCGATATAGAAGGCGGCTATGGCGGGTCCTCACGGAGCCTCCACGAGACGCTGCGCCACATTGATCGTAATTTGGTCGAGCCCGTCGTCTGGTGCCGCAAGGAAGGGCCTATACAAAATCAGTACCGCGCATTAGGGATCAACACCCGGGTCATGCCGGCCATGCCGACCATAACGGCATTGCCAAGGCTATCCCGCAACCTCTATGCGTTCGGTCATTTCATCCTGCAGGATTGGCCGCGATCCACTCGGTTTCGTCACGCGCTTCTGGAAGCAGTGCCGCAGTTCGATCTAATTCATTGCAACCACGAGTCGCTGTTCTTCGTCGGCCGCTGGCTAGCACCACGGACTTCGACGCCGATCACCTTTCATATCCGGACCAACCTCTGGGACTCCGCCTTCGCACGATTTGAGGTAAGGACCATCGCCAATACGGCGACCAATCTTGTTTTCATCACCGAAAACGAACGCGATACATTCCAGCGCCACCTTGGCGGCGAACCACAGGGTCAGGTTATCTATAACCCGGCCGCGCCACCGGAATCCCCCCCTTCCCCATATCCCGGTATCGCCGGAGACTCACGCCTCAGACTGGCCAGCCTCAGCAATTTTTCCTGGGGCCGCGGTGTCGATCGCCTTATCGATCTCGCCGTATCGCTTGCCGCACGGGGCCGCCGCGATATCCTTTTTGTAGTGGCGGGCAATATGCGGCTAACTGCATCGCTTCCAGGAAAATTGGGCGAGGTCGCGCGCGCCGGCGGAACCCTGGTGGATTATGCTAAAGCGCGCGGCGTGGCTGATATGTTCATGTTTCTGGGGCATGTCAGTATGCCTGAGAGCGTGCTCATAGGGTGCGACGCACTCATAAAGCTTTCCCGCGAAGCAAACCCTTGGGGCCGCGACATCATCGAGTCGCTGGCCATGTCGAGGCCGGCAATATCTCTCGGCCGTTGGGACACTTTTATCAGCGATGGCGAAACCGGTATCCTGCATGAAACCTTCCAACCGGATGCTCTGACGGACGATATTATTGCGCTTGCGGACAACCGCGGACGGGTCGCTGAAATGGGGTGCGCTGGCCGGGACCGCATCGCGCAGCTATGCGATCCGTCGGCCCGTGCGGGAGATATGGCGCAGTTCTGGCAGGAAGCAGCGGATATACCGGGCTAGGGGCACGCCCTAGCGACGGCGAAAACGGCGGACAATATCAAGAAACGCCAATCCGCTGAGCAGGATCAGGACGGGTTCGAATGGCAGCCGGTATTTCGGCGACCCGACCGGACCGTTGATCGCCAGAAAATATCCCACGCACAGCATCGCGAAGATCGCGGCCCAGGGGGAAATGCGAAACAGGCAGATCAGCCCGTAAAGCTGAGCCAGCGAAAAGGCCAAGGCGAACAGCAAGCCACCCGCCATCGCGGCAATGTATCCAACGGACGATCCGGCCAGCATGTTCCAGAATTGCGCCACGACGCCATCGCCTAC
>JAQCHR010000527.1 GCA_027619655.1 Pseudomonadota bacterium | reverse complement strand
AAACGCATTGCGGCGGGGATTTCGAACGCGCCGGGCACCGCAAAGCGTTCATAGGTCGCCCCCGCAGCCTCGAGCGCGACAACCGCGCCCAGCGCCATTTCATCCGCCAGGTCGTCATAGAACCGGGCTTCGACAATCATGATATGCAGGCCGCGTTCAGTCATTATCGATCATCCGACAGTGCAACGGGAATGGAACGCTGGCTGACGACATTCAGGTCGTAGCCCTCGATTCCGATAATTTTTTTCTGCGAGTTGGACAGAAGGGTCATGTTGTGCACGCCGAGATCCAGGAGGATCTGCGCCCCGATGCCATAGTCGCGCAGCTCCGCGGGATGCTGGACAACCGCTTTCGCGGATTCGCCATTCGCGGCATGGACCGTGTCGGAAATGAGGGTCGGATACCATTCCCGTAGGATGACGACCACGCCGCGCCCTACTTCGCCGATCAGCTTCATCGCGCCGTGCAGCGGCCCGGTCTCGCCATTGGCGATTTCGCCCAGCGCATCCTGGAACAGGTTGACCGAGTGCATCCGCACCAGCGGCGGCTCATCGCCGGACAGGTCGCCCTTCACTAGGACGACATGTTCCGCGTAAGTGACCTTGTTTGCATAGACAAAGAGTTTCCAGTCGCCGCCATGCCGGCTTTTCAGCGTCGTTGCCGCAACCCGCTCGATGGTGCGGTCGTGACGGCGGCGATAAGCGATCAGGTCCGCAATAGTGCCGATTTTCAAGCCATGAAACTGCGCGAATTTCACGAGGTCTTCCCGGCGCGCCATGGTGCCGTCGTCATTCATGATCTCGCAGATCACGCCGGACGGGTTGAGCCCGGCAAGCCGCGCAATATCGACCGATGCCTCCGTATGGCCGATGCGCACCAGCACGCCGCCATCGCGGGCCATCAACGGAAACACATGGCCCGGCGTCGCGATATCCGCGCCGCCCTTGGTCGGGTCGATGGCGACCGCTATCGTCCGCGCCCGGTCCGGCGCCGAGATGCCGGTGGTGACGCCTTCCCGCGCCTCGATCGAAACGGTGAAGGCGGTTTCCAGCCGGCTCGAATTCTGCTGTGGCAGCAGCGGCAGGCCAAGCTGGCCGATACGTTCGCGCGTCATCGCAAGGCAGATCAGCCCGCGGCCGTGTTTCGCCATGAAATTGATGACATCCGGCGTCGCCATCTGCGCCGGGATGACAAGATCGCCCTCGTTCTCGCGATCCTCGTCATCGACCAAGATGAACATCCGGCCGTTGCGCGCGTCTTCGATCAATTCCTCGATGGAATGCTTGTAGTCGCTGAAAGCCACTTTTTACTTGCCTCGCCAGTGCGAACGTTTGCCGGACAGCGCCATCACGCGGCTGTCATATCCGAATGAAGCCGCGCAACATATCGGGCAAGGAGGTCTACCTCAAGATTAACGTTGTCGCCCTTCCGAAGCGTCCCGAACGTCGTGCACGCCGCGGTATGGGGAATGATGTTCACGCCGAACCGGTTGCCGTCCACTTCGTTCACCGTCAGCGAAACCCCGTCCAGCGCAACCGACCCCTTGCGCGCGATGTAGCGGGCAAACGCCGCCGGCGCCTCGAACCCGAACCGCAGGCTGCCGCCGTCCGGCCGCCGCTCCGTGACCAGCGCCACGCCATCCACATGCCCCTGGACCAGATGCCCGCCGAGTTCCGCCCCCAGGCGCAGCGAGGGTTCCAGGTTGATGCGCCGCCCCTCGACCCAGCTTCCCAGCGTCGTGCAGGCCAGGGTTTCCGCGGAAACATCGACGGAAAACCAGTCATTGCCCTTTTCGACAACGGTCAGACAAGCCCCGGAACACGCGATTGACGCGCCGATATCGACCTTTTCCATATCGAACGCCGTGGCAATCACGAAACGCCGGTCGTCATCCCCGTCCACCGCGCGCAACGCGCCAATATCCATGATCAGTCCTGTAAACATGCGCTCACACTAACAGCCGTTCCGCGGCGTGTCCCGCCGCTCAAACATTTCCAATACATCCCCGCCCAGCGGGACAACGTCGACCCGCACGAACCGCGCCATATCCGCGGGACTGGTGACACCATAGGCGACCACGGCCGGCACGCCATCCCCCCCCATGATTCCTGCGGCGCGAAACCAGGCAATGCGGTCGGCGAGCCCGGTGGCAACAACCGCGCCGGACAGGGTACCGCCGCCTTCGACGAGCAGGCGGGTGACGCCCCGCGCCCCGATGGCGCGCAAGGCGGCGCTAATATCCGGCCGCCCCGTCGCGTCAGCCGCCACCTCGATAATCTCCACCCCCTGCGCGCGGTACATATCGGCATTCGCGGCGCCCGGCAGCGTCACGATCCATGTCGGCGTTTCCCTTGCCGTCAGGACCAGCCGGGAATTGATCAGCAGGCGCAGGCGCCCGTCCAGAACGATGCGGACCGGCGAACGGTTTTCCATCCCTGCCAGCCGGCAGGTCAATGATGGATCGTCCGTACAGGCCGTGCCCGCGCCGACCATGATGGCATCGTGGCTGGCCCGGAGGAGATGGCCCCGCGCACGCGCCGCGGGGCCGGTGATCCACTTGCTGGCGCCGCCGCTGGCGGCGATCCGGCCATCCAGCGTCG
>JAQCHR010000526.1 GCA_027619655.1 Pseudomonadota bacterium | reverse complement strand
CCCAGTTGGCGGAACACCCGGACAGTGCCGGCGCGCTCGGCAAGGCGCTGGACTGGGAAAAATCCGGCTGGCCCGACTGGGCGGAATACCAGCCGGTCTTCGATTCCGCCCTGCGCCACCGGCTGCCGGTCGTCGCCGGAAACCTGCCGCGCGCCGATATGCGCGCCGTCGGCCGCGACGGCGTCGCCGCCCTCCCGGATGACCGCCGCCGGCGGCTCGGCCTCGATGCGGCGTTGCCCGACGAATCGCGGGACATGCTGCTGGATATCGTCGCCAAGGGCCATTGCGGCCTGATGCCCCGCGAATCGCTGACACCGATGGTCGCGGTGCAGCGTGTCCGGGATGCGGTACTGGCGGACAACATGATCCGGGCTCTCGACAGGCCCGATACCGATTCCGCCGTGATGATCGCCGGCGCCGGTCATGCGCGGCGCGACCTGGCGGCGCCCCCGACGGCGACCTCCCTCGCCCCGCAGACCGAAACGGTGACGCTTGCTTTCATAGAGGTCGATGACGCGGCAGCCGATCCCGGCGCCTATGCGGAAAATTTCGGCGCCGCCGCGCTGCCCTTCGACTATGTCTGGTTCACGCCGCGCGCCAACGACCGGGATTACTGCGCGGAGCTGCGCGAACGGTTTTCCGGCCACGGCAGGGCGAAGCAGCCCTGAGCACTCATAAAGCGCTGAACGCTATTTCACGGCCCTTGGCGACCATTTCTTCCATTCCCGGCCGTCCGGCCCCCGGACCACCGGTTCCGGCTTGGCGTCGCGCTGGGCGGTGAAATACTTGGCGATGCTCCCGAACGGGATTTCCTCGCCCTCGCCCTTTTCCAGCACATCCGTATAGACCTGATGCGCCCGCACCATCTTGTTCAGGTGTTCGGTCGAATGATGGCCGAACCGGCCCCATAGCCGGTCGAGGAAATCGGTGATTTCCGGGGCGGGCAGGACATCCGGCAGCTCCGGGCGGCCCAGTCCATAGGCGCGGTAGATATTCGGTTCCTGCGGCCCGATCACCATAGCCACGAAGGTTGCCGGCATCAGCTTGCGGCCGTGATAGGTCGCTGCGTAATGGCCCTGGGCGAGCCACAGCATGCGCTGCAGCTTCTACGCCTGCAGGTAGCCGTTCTCGAAGCGCGCCCGTTCCAAGAACCATTGCGCCACATCGAAGGTTGAATCGGTTGCGGGTTTCGCCATTGCTCGCTCTTGTGTTACCGGCAATTGCCTCCCAGTTTATTATACAATAGTTACGAAGAGAAATATTCGAAGCGAAACAGGACGAATAGCCGATGGAACTGTCAGGCGAGTATCTTATTCCGGCCCCAAAGCAGGCGGTCTGGGATGCGTTGAACGATCCCGACGTCCTGAAACAGTGCATTCCGGGCTGCGATTCGCTGGAGAAAACCGCCGACAATGCGTTCGAGGCTGCCGTCACGGCGAAGGTCGGGCCGGTCAAGGCGAAGTTCCAGGGTGCGGTGACATTGTCGGACATCGACGCACCGAACGGCTATACGATCTCCGGCGAGGGCAAGGGCGGCGCCGCCGGTTTCGCCAAGGGCGGTGCGCAGGTGACCCTGGAGGAAGCCGAAGGCGGCACGCTGCTGAAATACACCGTGGAGGCCATGGTCGGCGGCAAGCTGGCGCAGATCGGCGCGCGCCTGATCGAGGCGACCTCGAAAAAAATGTCCGCTGAGTTTTTCGGGAAGTTCGCGGAAATTGTCGCCGCGGCCGAACCCGCCGCCGCCGAGGCCCAGGCGCCTGTCGAAGCAGCATCTGAACCGGTTGCGGAACCGGCGCCGGCGACGCCCAAGCCGCGGCTCGAGAAGGACCTCTACGGCGTCCGCTGGAAGGGTTACAGCCCGTCCACCTGGATCAGCGGCATTCTGCTGGTGATCCTGATCCTGCTGGCCATCTACCGATACGGATTCGGCGGCGGCTGATTCCGGCCATCGCGCCTTTATACGCGTTATGCGCGTCGGTAGTGTCTCAGTTTGAAATCCCGCCGGGTTGACGCGGCAGTCGATTCACCCCATATCACGCGTCCCGATTGTTCAGGTTTGCTTCCTGTTTGCCAGTAATGGTAATATTTGGATATCGGGATTTATGGTTCTGTCGAAAGGAGGAGTTGATGAATATCGATGCTCCTGCGACTGCGGCAGCTGTTGCCAATGAATTTTTGGCACTGCAGGAAACTTCCCCAAGCACAACCGCTATCGACCCGTTAAAATTACAGAAGCTGTTGTTTTATGCAAACGCTTGGTATCTGGCGTTGCATGACGACTCCTTATTTGACGAGGATATTGAGGCGTGGCCATGGGGCCCGGTGGTCCGAAACATTTATATAGAATTTTAGGATTTCCGTAACCAGCCAATAAAAGGAAGAAAGGCGACTGAAATTCGCCGGACTGGGAATGGGCCGTTTGATTATTCAATTACGGAACCTGCGCCTCTGAGCGATGATGTGAAAGCTTTTTTGCAGCAGATTTGGGATGTTCATAAGAATTATTCAGGGGTCCAGCTTTCAAATTCAACGCATGCGCCCGGCGAGCCGTGGGCTATCGTAAAGGAAACTTACGGTAGCCTAGACGACAAGCCGACGATCCCAA